>QMSS01000048.1 GCA_003649715.1 Thermoplasmata archaeon | reverse complement strand
TGGGGGAATTTGGTGGTTTTTTATGCGTAAGGGTGTGTTGTTTGGTTGTGTTTTTGTAGTGTTTGTTGTTGTGTTGGCGTCTTCGGTTGTGTCTGTTGTTGGTTCTGGTGTTTCTGGTGGTAGTGGTGGTTCTGTTGTTTCGCCGCTTTTTAGTGTTAGGGTTCATCGTTTTGTGGATGGTAGGTATTCTGGTGAGGGTGTGAAGTGTGATTATGTTGGTAAGGGTAAGACATTAAACCTATTCCTATCAAAAAGATCCTACATAAATAATCTAATAGATAAAACTGTAAAACTACTTATAAACAAACCAGAGTTTGTTGATAGATTACTCAGCAAGATCCAGAGGATTCCAAAAATCATAGAGATTTTAGATAGATACAATGTTGACGAAAATAAGTTCAACAGCTATTTAGCCCTTGTCAAAAAAAATCCATCTATTTTAAGGGAAAACATTGAGAAGGTCCAAGCTAGTAGTTCTTCATCGGAGGATGAACCAATCTATCCGCTTCAGCTCTCTACATCTAATCCAATTGGTTGTTTGATTACTGTCATAGTTTTCTATCCAATTGCCATTGTGCTGAGTCTAATCATTGCTACTATAACCATCATCACATGTCTCAATGTAGGTGGATGCTTTGAAAACATAGCATCATCTATCTTGGCATCATTGCTGCAAGATTTAACGCCGCCATAGATTAACCCCTGTTATTTATCACCTCCCAAACAATTATTTGTGCTGTAATATTGGATAATTATCTTAGCTACCAGCCATCAAAATAAATGTACGCTCTAGTAGTAGTCTGAAACAAAAGAAAAATTTTTATTTACATACACATATATTTATGTTTGTGTTCCATTTTGCCTAAAATTAGTGGGAGAACAAAAAAATGTTTTCTAAAGAATCGAGGATTCTCTCTCTAACACTTCTTTCTTCTATAATATTACTTAGCCTATCTTTCACCGAGGGATTCCTGGTGGAGGCATCATACTCTAGCTTGTCTGTCAAATCTTTTTCTCAAAAAAAATCATGTGTAGTGTACAAAAAATCTTTTGGTCAAATTGATCAGAGGATACAGTATGAGACAATAGTTAAATATGGTCTCTCTGCTTGGAGGAAAAACATATCTAAGATGGGTTTTATATTCTTGCCTGTTGTGCATAGTTTTTCTTTGTTGTATAGTCTTGAGAAATGGTATGATTCTCATCCTATGATTGAGTTTGCAACACTTGTTGAAACCACGATAACAATAAGATTTGTTGATGGAACATATGTCTTGTTGATAGATCCTCTAGAATGTTATAAACCATTTTTTACTTATGATAATAGATATTTTCTCTCAAATGTTTTTTCTGCATATACACATGGTCGTGGCGATGAAAAAGACGCTGTTGTACTCAATCCATCGCAATATCTTTATGGCAGGTGGCATTGTCAAAAAATAATGGATAGTCTAAGTAGTATTGGATACAATGTGATGTATAGAGCAGATGAGTACGTGGATCTTGGTTATATAGAAAACAATTTGACGGCAGAGATCATTTATATGAATACTCATGCGGGATATTGGGATATAGATGGTGATGGTAGGGCTGACACAGTTGTTATAGCCACTGGAGAGAAATGGTCTAATGAGACGGTGGATAGATATCGTTTTGAGTATGAAAACAAGATGATTGTTAGAGGTATGGTGGGTGAGATTTGTTTTGTGGCATTCACACCAGCTTTGATAAAATACTGCTATGAGTCTGTGCCTATGCCTGGTTCATTAGTATATATGGCAACATGTCATGCTGCATATGATGATTCCATGGCTAAATCATTTCTCTCCTCTGGAGCCAGTGTGTATATTGGGTGGAGTCGAAACACTTTTTTTTGGACTAATAGTTTGTCATCGATTGTGGCATTCAAACTGTTATGTAGAGGATTTACTGTAGAGAGGGTATGTAGAATAGTGGGATATGGTGGTATATGCAATTTTTTGTTTAGATCCAAGTTGACATATTATGGCAAGGGGGATTTCAGGATTGTCTGTTAGAAGGAGGGTGTTTTTATCAATAACTTGATGGGTCTTGGTAGTTCCGGTAGTTTTTTTCCTTCATACAGATCAATGGCTGATCTAACATATAGGTTTACTGTCTCCTGGAAAAACCATCGTCCATAGTCGCTGTCTGCACGTGCAGGGCTTCCTATATATCCATCTTTTATTCCAAGTTGTTTAAATGTTTTTCCGATTACACGTGGTGAGTATAGATCTATGTAGATGCTCTGCAGTTCTTTATAGTTCTCATCAACAAGATATGGGTATTGGTATTTCATCAGAGATGTTTCTCTAAAGCCTCCATGTAGTTCTTTTTGTGTGTCAAAACCGAGTTTTGGTTCTCGTTTTTCAACTTCTTTGTTGTAAAAGTATGGTCCAGATGGTTCATATATTTTTATATCATATTTTCTGCTGGCTTTTTTCATACCAAGATATATTCCTTTTAGATGTCCGGGTTCCATATGGTATGTGCATACTAGGAAGTATTTGAATCCATGTTTTGCAAGTGATGAAACTGTGCTATAGACAATGTTTTTTATAGTTTTTATATCAGCTGATATTGTGCCTGGGAAATCAGATCCAACTTTGCTGTATCCCAGCGGGATTGCAGGCATTAGTATATATGTTAGATCTGGTTTTTTTTTGTTGAGGATTTTTATCGCTTCTTTTGCTGTGTCTTTTGCTGTTAGAAAATCTGTTCCCACAGGTAGATGTGGTCCATGTTCTTCCATTGGGCTTATTGGGAGGAAAAAGATTGTTTTTTCTCTGCTTAGTGAATCTATTTTTTTCCAGCTTAGCTCTTCCAGTTGTATTATTTTTTTTTCTTTTTTCTTTTTCAATGTTTTTTTTGCCTCAGTTTTTGTTTTCATGTTATGACCTCGCATTCATCCTCATATACAATCACTGTATGTTCTGCTTGTGTCACAATGCCATGTTTTATTTCTATAAGCTGCGGGTATTGTTTGATTGCTCCTAAGAATGAGAGTTTTTTGAGTACATACTCGGTATTGTCGGGGAAGAGATCTATGCACCATCTTTCTGCAAATGGAAGTGTTTTGAATCTATCTCTTATTGTTTTAAGCAGCGATCGGTATCCTGGGTTTCTGATTACTCTGGATCGTATGGTTTCATTGTATATGTAGATGTTGCTTCCTTCTCCAGATATTACATGTCCGGCTCCATCTGTTGCAAAGGGTTCGATAGCTAATACATCTCCGATGTGCGTCTTGCTTATGCTCATTTCTCCTGATATGCTTGGTATAGATACCCCAGAGTGTAGGACATATCTTCTCATGCCATGTCCATTTAGATTGTCTATAGGTTTGTATCCATATGAGGAGATGGCTGTCTCTACTACTTCTCCTATATGGGAGATGTTTATACCTGCTTTTATTGTGGATATTGCCCTGTTTAGCGCCTCTCTTGATGCCTGTATCATTTTTTTGTATCTATCTGTCTGGACTTCAACTGTTGTTGCAGTGTCAGCAATATATCCATCGATATGTGCTCCTACATCTAGTTTGACTACATCACCTTTTTTGAATATGTTGGTGTCATTATGTTTGGGGCTGAAATGAGCTGCCAAATCGTTTATAGAAATGTTTACTGGGAATGCAAGACCTGCGTTTTTTTCTATTATACGTTTTTCCACTAGATCAGCCACTTTTAGAAGTTTTACTCCTGGTTTTATTAAGCTGACTCCATATTTTAGTGCATCGGCAGCGATTTTCCCAGCTAACCTGTATTTTTCATAGATCTCATCATCCATCCTAGATCACATCCAGAATATTTTTTTTGGTGATTACTCCTTTACGTATTATAACAGGTTTTTCAGATGTTAGGTCCATTATGGTGGATGGTTTACTATTTAGATGTCCATAGTCGATGTAAAGAGCTATATCTCTATGCTCACTAAACTGCATTTTTATCTCGTTTATAACATGTGGGGTTTTTTTGCCATGTATGTTTGCACTTGTAGCTGTGAGTGGTCCGAAATGGGATAATATGTTTAGTGCTATCTTGTTATTGGGGATCCTAATGGCTATCTTATTTTGATTTGCTGTGACTATGTCTAGTTTTGTGTCTTTTCTTTTACGTAGCACTAATGTTAATGGTCCTGGCAGAAAATGTTCAGCTAGTTTCCATGCAGTGTTGTTTACTAATGCGATTTTTTTAATCCATTGGAGATCTGCTACTGCAATAGGTAGTGGAATAGAAAATGGACGTTTTTTAATTTTGAACACCTTTTTTACTGCTTCGGTATTGTAGATGTCAGCACCTAATGCATATAGTGTATCTGTGGGGTAAACAATTATTTCTCCATTTTCTAGAGCCTTAACTGTGTCTGTTAAGTTAAATTTTTTATGCATAAACTCTCTTTTTTTATTTTTTTTCTGTTTTTAGCAGATCACCTATGGTTAATCCCGTTGTTGTGGAGGAACGGCTGCTGACTGATATATCTTTTACTTCCTCTAGTAAGGATATGCCTAGTTCTTTTTCCAGTTTTTCTATCATCTTATCTGATGGACGTAGATCACCATTTTCAATCTTTGCAATGATAACTGTTCTTTCTCCTATGCGGAATCCTAGTTCTTCTCTGCTTAGCCCCTTTTTTATCCTTGCCTCTTTTATGACCTGTGGCCAGTCTGATATTAGTTCTTTGTTCATGTTTTCGTAGATGTCTTTGACCCTGGTTTTTTTCACTCTTTCTAATACAAATTTTTCTACATTGGCAGGTGTAATGATTTCTTTTGTTCCCTCGCCATGTCTCATACAATCTGGACAGAGCATCATTTTAACTCCATCAACAACAGCTGCTTTACAGCTTCTACATTCTTTGCCGCAGAGTTCGCATTGCAAGATGGGATTCCTCCTCCAAATATGTGGAAAGGATTTTTTTTTCAAAAAAACCATTTTTTTATAGCAGACCTGCTTTTTGCAGAATCATGAGGTCCTCGGTGCTGAGTTTTTCTCCTCTTTTGAATCTTTCAAATATGTCTATTGCTTCTTTTTGTGTGGTGGTGACCTCTGCAAGTTTTTTCTTTCTACGTTGTTTTGACTCTATCTTGGTTATCTGTCTTTCTAGCTCATGTATCTTGTTCACATGGTCGATAAACTCCCTATGTATCTTATCAGCTTCTATTTTAGTCATAACAATTTTTTCTTGTATCTCATTTACTCTTCTCACCATGTTGTCTACTGATTTTAGCAGGTCTATCATGTTTTGATGTTCTTCTTGAGCACGTTTAGCAAGCTTCTCTACAAGCTCATGTTGTTTTTCTGCCTTCTGCCGGAGTATTTTTTCTTCCTCTAATGCTTCTTTTAACCTTGGATCTTTGTTTAGCAGTTCTTCTTGCTCCCTAATTTGTTTATGTAGCTCAGCTATTGTTTCGATCAGTTTTTTTTCCTTTTGAGAGGACATCGGCTGTGTCATTTGCTCGTTTTCTAGTTTCCGCAGATTTTGCTTAAGTCTATTCAGATTTACTCCGACTCTTAGTTCCCTCTGTTTTTCTAGGTCCTTTATCCTTTTTTTAACAGCGATAAGTTTTTTGTTGACCTCATTTCTCTGCTCCTTAGCATGTTTTACTCTCTCATTAAATTCATCTCTTCGTCTCTTATGTTCACCTATTTTGTTACGTAGTTCTCTGATCTTAGAATTTAGCTCGTCTCTCTCCCCAGCAAGTCTTTTAGACTGCAGATGTAGTTCATCTCTCTTTTTTTTCAACTCATTTGCTTTAATCTGGAATTCATCTTTCTTTTTTTTCATCTCCTCTAAAGACTTGGTATCATCCATTTTAAGCCTCTTGAACAAATTCTCTTTTGGATACAACAACTAAGCTATAATTTAACCTAATTTTTTTTGTTTTTTAGAATCTCAGATTCTAAATACCCTAAGAAAGGGGATGCGGCATAAATATATTATGCGTTTATTTAAGTATTTCGAAAAGATAACAGATAAAAAGTCACTAATTTTTTATGTTTACAATCTAAAATTCTTTTATGCCAGTTGTAGAGAGATGTACTTATCCAATGGAATCACAAAAAATAAGGGGGGGAATAAAAATCAATATAATCACCTCTATCCATCAAAAAAACTTTTTTATGCAACCCAATAAAACCCCCATCCAAGGGCACATCCAGTTGTCCACACCTCCACCAATTTTTTCTATATAAAACAAATCATTTTTTTCATTTATCAGCTAGATTTCTTCTTCTTTCCATCTTTTTACGCTGACTATACATAAGTATTCCATCGAGAATAACAGCCAATATTCCTGTTAAGAAGACCATGTCGAAAACATTCGCTCCT
Source organism: Thermoplasmata archaeon (assembly GCA_003649715.1). GTDB lineage: Archaea > Thermoplasmatota > E2 > DHVEG-1 > DHVEG-1 > B82-G9. Next base: position 3,337 of record QMSS01000048.1, on the reverse strand, counting down.
CCAATTACTGCATGTACCTCCCTAATAACATCCATGTTGAGCAGCTCTATGAGGTGCAGAAAATCAGCACCTATCAGCACCCCTAATGTTCCAGAGACATAGGCAAACGGTGCTGCTCTCTGGAAATCTCTCCAAAACAGAATTGTTGAGATCAAACTTGCAGATACGACGGGAAGAAGCCAAAATGGAAACCGTGACACTATACCACGAGCAGGATCTGGAGATGTGACAAAAAAGGTTATCATAGATACAACAGCTACTCCCATAAAAACCTTTGCCATAGAAAGTTTTTTTCTAAAAACGAGATATGTGCTGAGTAATATAGGAATAACTGCGCCACCGGTGTTAATACTCACTACCCATCTACCATAAGTAAAAAGATAAATGTTAGATAAATTAAATCCAAAAACATGGATTTCAAAAAACCCAAAGATAGATGAGACTAAAACAATTATCAATGCCTCAGCAGAAGAAAAACCCAGATACTCAAAGGCCTTAGTAATAGTGGTATAAATAATGTATATAACAAAAATAGGTAGAAATATGTACAAGAGATACAAACCCATTTGAGTCAGTGATACAGCAGTAGACATCAGAAAACCCTCAGAGCATGAGATAAAAAACATGTTTTATAAATTCTTGGTAAATACTCACCAAAAAATTCAAAGAATAGGACAAAACAAAAATTCATCTCTCCCACTCAATGTTACTATGATTTTTTCTTTGTTAAAACCTGCATTCTCATACAGGTATGTTTTAAATTATTAAAAAAATCAGAGAAAAACTACATCAAATAAAAAAGCATACATCATTATTACTCTCCATTTCATCCTACTCAAAAAAAACAACTTATCTAGCTAAATAGAGGGATAGATCTTGTTGAAAAACAATAAAAAACATATCCTAAACACCATCAATCTAAGAAGAAAAATAATATGTTATAAATTCATGTTTCTTGAAACATTGGCCAGAAAAATAAAGCCTCTCTACAGATCCCTTATAGATTACAGAAAAAAAATTGTTCTAAAAGAGATAGAAATGGCTGGGATATCATCTGATGATCAAGTACTCTTTATCGGATGTGGCATATTACCATCCACGCCAATAATAATAGCAGAGGAGACGAAGGCTAAGGTGGTAACAATAGACAACAGCATGAATGCATGCAAAATAGCAAGGTCTCAGATTCTACAGTTAGGTCTATCAGAAATGATAGATGTGAGATATGGTGATGGAGCATTCTACCCAGTAGATACTTTTGATGTGATTATACTAGCAACAAACGTCTGGCCTATAGAACAGATTCTAAAAAATTTGTCACAGCATGTACGAGATGATGTTAGAATGATATGCCGAGACATCAAGAATGATATCGAAGAGATTCTTAGGCAAGAAAAACTTTATGACAGTTTTTCTATCAAATCATATTCAGAACATCCTGCTGGTATGGACTATAAATCTCTATTATTGACAAAAAAACAAAAAAGATAAAGGTTAACCCCCCTTGCTCCATTAAAAAACAGTTGGCTTTAATGCTTTCAAAACTATTCTACTCTGATATCTAACTGTAAATCATTTTCTACTTCTACTACTATTTCACAGTTTTTTTATTTTCATTAGCTTGCTACTATATACCACAGCTATACTGCATTAGTGTACGTAGACTTGTTATCTTCCTCTATCCCGGTCTCTTCCTCTAGTTAAATAGACCTCTATAACATGATCAAAAACATGATCAAAATGTGATCAAATGAAAACCGTATATATATAATATCCGAAACATATATATAAGATGGTAACAATATAACGATAGAAATACAAAAAAGAGACTTGTTTGTTTGGGGGAACAAAAAATGAATTATAAGTTAGTTAGAATAGAGGCTGTTATTCTAGTTGCATTTTTGATAGGAACAATGTTCTTGGGAACCGTGGGATCTCTAAGTACACACAAAACGCATGAATTTTCTGTAGAGAAGAATAGCAATTCTTATGGTGATAGAGAGACAGATGATGCATTTTTGGATACAAAGTCATACATCCTGGATAGAAGATATGTTCTGGAACCACCGCTACAAACGTTGGCCAATGACTATGACGATGCAGGTTATAGAAGAGATGCGGGGGATGATATATCACATTCAAATGCTATATATCCTGGTGAAATGGTAGATGACACACCAGGTCGTGGGAGAACTGGTAAGCTTGGTGCCTCAGGTGATGATGAGGACTGGTATTACTTCTCAGTCTGCAGGGGACAAACAATCGACATATCTCTTGTGCCTCCCATGGGCTACAATTATGATCTCAGTCTATGGGATAAAAATGAGAATGAGAGAGCATCCTCCTCTAACCCGGGTAGCCAAGCTGAACACATAGATTTTGTTGCTGACTATACTGGGAAATGGTTTATATGCATATCTCATGTCAGTGGCTCAGGAGAAGGACAATACTCCTTTGATGTAGACCTTATTGGACAAAATGATGCTGACACTGGCAGCGATGCTGGTGACAGTTTTGCCTCTGCCACGCTGATATCACCAGGTAGTTTTGATGGATACCTTGATATGAATGATGAGGAGGACTGGTACAAGTTCAGTGTAAATGAGGGTCAGGGAATACATTTTGTTCTGAAAATGAAGACCATAGCGATTCTATCTGATTTTGACATATATTTGTACAATCCGAGTGGAGACATGGTGTACAGTGAAAACTATTATTATGACGATGAGTTACTGTATCCGGCTGATGTATCTGGACAGTGGCGTGTAAGAATCAAAATATTCCCTGGATACACAGATATACCTCAGCCTACAGAATGGGAATACTACACATATGGTTCTGGTGCATATAACCTTAGTTTCAGCCTAGAGCCATCTGCTCCAGAGCCACCAGGACCTGTGCCGCAGCCGCAGATAACACCAATAGCTCAAACATTCAAAATATCAAATGATCCTGATAGTAACAAAGACGAATACGGATATCTAGCATCTATACCAGCCTGCAACTACCTAGAGAATGGTGAGAGATATCTCTCCCCCATTGTTTACACTGGTGATGAGACACCTACAAACTGGTTTGGTGAAGATGAAGATCGTGGAACAGTTGACGACACAACACAATATCTCCTAGATGACTGGGAGACATATCTTGCATCACATGGAAAAACACCATATGAATATGAAGTGCCATCTGATCCTGTTGAAGCTGCAGCTGAAATCGCAGTAAACAACTGGGATTCATCAGACCTAGCTGTTATCGCAGTTGATGGAAGCGCATACAAAGATACTGTCAGAACAGTTCTCAAGAGAACAAAGACATTGAAACGCACAGTCGAGGT
>QMSS01000047.1 GCA_003649715.1 Thermoplasmata archaeon | reverse complement strand
GTTTCTGTCTATTACAACAATGTTGTTGGCACCATGTTTTTTTGCGGAGATAGCCGCTGCTAGTCCTGCGGGTCCTCCGCCGATAACTGCAATGTCTACATCGTGATGTTTAATCATATTTTTCCTTGGAATTCTCCTTTTTCTTTTTTTTTCGTGTTCTACTGGTGAATAGATATGAGTTTGGTGATTTGAGTTTGATATCCCTGATGTCTATGTTGAAATGTTTTTCCATGATTCTGATGATATGTTGTGTGCAGAATCCTCCTTGGCATCTACCCATGCCTGCTCTGCAACGGTATTTAACAGATGAGAGTGTTTTTGCCCCGAGTGGGTTTGAGAGAGCTTTAATTACCTCCATTTCTGTTACATGTTCGCATCTGCAGATTATTCTACCCCATCTGTTGTCCTTTTTGATCATCTCTGCCTGCTCATTGGAGGACATTTCTGAGAAGCGTTTCTCAGATTTTCTCTTTGATTTGAAATCTTTTTTTGTTTGGAGATCTATTTTTTTGGAAACAATTTTTACTACATTTTTTGCGATGGCAGGTGCAGCTGTGAGACCAGGTGATTCTATGCCTAGTAGGTTGATGAATCCCGGTGTTATCCTGCTTTCCTCTATCCTGTAGTCACTCCATCCGCCTGACTCTGCAGATGCTAGTTTACATCTAATGCCAGAGTATGAGCTTATAACCATTTTTTCATCTAACATTGGTAGTAGTTGTTTTGCCTCCTCAAGTAGTTTTTTCATCATATTTTTGGTGGTTCTGGTATCTTCTAGGTCTTCTATGAACTCAGCAGTTGGTCCTAGTAGTATGTTTCCCTCGACTGTTGGTGTAACATGTACCCCAAGTACACCTATTTCTTTTACAGGAACAGGATATATCATTGATCTTACTAGTGAACCATAGTTTTTGTCCAGAACTAGATATTCTCCTCTGCAGGGATAAATATTGAAATCTGGTTTTTCTAGCATGGATACTATTTCTCTGCAGTTGATACCAGCTGCGTTTACAACTATTTTTGATCTGAAATCACCCTGAGTAGTCTTTATTAGAAAAAAATCATTGTTTTTTTTAATATCGACAACCATGGTTTCAAGTAGGAATCTAACATTGTTTTCAGCAGCGTTTTCAGCAAGAGCTATGGTGAACTGATAAGGAAGTGTTATACCTGCAGTTGGAACCCATAGTGCCATGAAACATGAAACATTAGGCTCTCTTTTTCTGATCTCATCCTGATCTAGTATTTTTAGACCAGGTACACCATTTTTTATTCCTGTTTCATGCAGATGTTCCAGTTCTTTTATCTCCTCCTCATTTTTTGCTACAACAAGTTTTCCAACCCATTTTAATGGGAAACTTAGCTCCTCTGCCAGTGTTTTGAACATTTTGTTTCCCTCTACACAGAAATGTGCTTTAAGGGAGTTATATGGCGAGTTTATACCGCTGTGAACAACACCACTATTTGCCTTGCTAGCGGCAGAGGCTACATCACTTCCTTTCTCAAAAACCACTACATCTATCTCATATTTCGACAGCTCTCTGGCAACCGCAGAGCCGATAACTCCTCCTCCAATGATGGCTACATGGAAATCCTTCATTCTACAGGGAGACAGAAAAAACAATTCCCATATAAATATGTTGAGTTAACCAAACTAACTAAATGATACAAAAAATAAATGAGGATATAAAACTGGTTAATCATTTTTTGCTAAAAAGCAGGTTAATATATGACATTCTAAATTAACCCAATGTGGGAGAAAAAGATGTTGTTTTTGAAATTAAAAAATAGGGAAGAAAATTTTTGGGGGATCCCTTAGGTGGAGTTGAGAAAATAAAAATGTTTGTTGATATACCATATGGAGGAAAAAAGATTAGGATAAAAATCACAGAGAAATATGAAGTATTAACACCCAATAAAGTCAGGGTTAAAGATGAAAACGAGATCATCACACAAGGCCTTAGAAACCCTATCGACAAAGAATCTCTTGAAGAATTTGTTGCTAATGCAAAGCAGCTACTTGTGATTGTAAACGATGCAACCAGACCGACACCAACAGCAAAAATACTAAAACATCTATATCCCATCATCTCATCCCATCCCAACATCAAGTTTCTCATAGCAACAGGCATCCACAGAGCACCCACACAGAAGGAATATAGGTTCATCTTCGGAGACTTGTACAAAAAATTCCAAAACAGGATATACTCCCATGATGCTAGAAAAGATGAAGACATGATCTATCTAGGCAGATCAAAAAATGGAACAGAGATGTACATCAACAAAATGGTTCCAGAGACAAAAAACATTCTAGTTATCGGAAGCGTAGAGCCGCACTACTTCGCAGGATACACAGGTGGACGGAAATCCTTCCTACCCGGCGTGGCATCATACAAAACCATAGAGATGAACCATAAACTGGCATTAGACAACAATGCATCTCCACTATCCCTAAAAGAAAACCCAGTTAACATAGACATGATCGATGCAATGAATGTTTTAAAAAACATCAATGTTTTCTCAATACAAACCATTCTAACCGGTGACCATAAAATATATGCAGTCACATCCGGAGACCTGACCAGATCATTTGAGATCGCCATCAAATATGCAAACGAAATATTTTGTGTTCCGCTAAAAGAAAAGGGAAACATTGTGATAACAGTAGCACCTTATCCAATGGACATCGACTTATACCAGTCTCAAAAAGCACTTGAAAACGGCAAACTAGCTCTACAAGAGGATGGAATCATCATCCTTGTCTCCAAATGCCGCGCAGGCATCGGCGAAAAAACCTTTTTGGAACTCCTCTCCAAAGCAGACACACCACAAAAAGTATTTGAAATAATCAGTAGAGGATACAAACTTGGATATCACAAAGCAGCTAGGATAGCACAGCTAAAAACCTGGGCTGAAATATGGGCTGTAACCAGTTTAAACGACAAGATTATCAGAAAAACCATGATGAAACCCTACAAGGACATACAATCAGCTGTAGATGATGCAATCAAAACAATAAAGACAAAAGGTAAACAGCCTAAGATCATAATCCTACCATCAGGTAGTTTAACAGTTCCATATATCAGATAAAAAAAGCCAATATTTCCAACATTCTACAGACACAAAAAAATGGAAGAAAAAGAGAGAAAGAGCCTAAATATTAAATAAAGCAAACATGATTCATGAAACTAGAAAAAACCATTTCTTGTCTTTTTAATTTTCAGTGATGTAGAGGGAGGATTTGAAAGACGATGAAGTATGAATTTAAATCTAAAGAAGATGTTCTAGAAGTTGCAAAAAAAGAAAAAATCGTTTTTGTTAGACTACAATTTGCAGACATCCTAGGTATGCCGAAAAACATAGTCATACCAGTCAGTAGACTAGAAGAAGCTCTGGAGGAGGGCATACCATTTGATGCATCCTCCATAGCTGGATATGCCACGATAGAGGAATCAGACATGATTGCAAAACCAGATCCTCAAAGCTTCGTGATTCTACCAGAGACAATAGAGCAAAAAAGAACAGGTAAGCTCAACTGTGACATCTACGAGCCAAACAACAGACGTTTTATGGGAGACACCAAATATGCATTAGAAAGAATAATGAAAAAAGCAAAAAACAAGGGGTTTGTCTACAATGTTGGACCAGAATGTGAGTTTTTCCTATTCAAAAAAGAGGATGATCATCTGACCACCATCCCACATGACTCAGCAGGATACTTCGACCTATCCCATAGAGACCTTGCCGAGGGAGTACGAGCAGACATATCATTAGCCCTAGAAGCATTTGGGATAACCACATACACATCCCACCACGAAGTATCAAATGGACAACATGAAATCAACTTCCATCACTCAGATGCAATAACAACTGCCGACAGAGTCATAACACTCAAATATGTGACAAAAGTAATAGCTGCAAAACATGGTCTGTACGCCACATTCATGCCCAAACCCATTTATGGTATAAATGGGTCAGGGATGCACACACATCAATCACTAATGACATTAGATGGAAAAAATGCTTTCTATGACCCGAATGACAAAAACCAGCTCAGTGACACAGCACGGTACTTCATCGGAGGGTTGCTGAAACATATCAAAGAAATATGTGCCATACTAAACCCAACTGTAAACTCCTACAAAAGACTGGTACCAGGCTTCGAGGCGCCAACATACATATCCTGGGCCTACCGGAACAGAAGCGCTTTGATTCGTATCCCATCAAGAAGAGGAAAAGGAACAAGATGCGAGCTGAGAAACCCGGATCCATCTGGTAACCCATACCTACAGTTCGCAGTTATGCTAGCAGCAGGTCTAAAAGGTATAGAAGAAAAAACAATGCCACCAGATCCTGTAGAAAAAAACATTTACTCACTAACACCAAAAGAACGAGAAAAACTTGGAATAGATGATCTACCAGCCAACCTAGGACATGCATTGTCCTACATGTCAGAAAGCAATCTTGTACAAGAAACACTAGGAGACCACATATACAACAACTTCCTACATGTAAAACAAAAAGAATGGGAGGAATACCGTACACAAATCACAAAATGGGAGATAGAAAAATACCTGTCAGTTCTATAAAAAATTTTTTAAGCTAAACCATATACCAACTTGTTTTTTTATCTTTCCACAGTAAAGTAAATCTTATAAATCCATCTACATTTACCCCCCGTTGGAGGTAGATTCCAAATTATGGCATTTGAAATGCAGGTGGTAAGCAACACACCACTAGTAGGAGAAGAAGATCTAGATGTTGTTGCAAAAAAGTTTTTTGAACAAATAGGATACCTCTCCAAAGGGGCAGACCCCACAATACCATACAAAATATTTGCGGACTTCTTCCTAAAACATCCAAGCAGAGCATGGTTTGTGGACGAAATCGCTGCTCAACTAAAAACCTCAAAACCAACAGTGTACAGACATCTAAACAAACTCAAAGGCTTCGACATACTCGAGGAAATACAAGTATTTGACGAAACAACGCAACAAAACAAAAAAGCCTATCGGATGAGATATGGAAACTTTCAAAAAGCCTGGAACTTTGTTGAAGCACATCTCAAAGTGGCAATCGAAAACTATGGAAAAACTGTAGAACACATACAAAAACTTTTAGAAAAACAAAAGAGAGGAGTATAGAATGAATAAAAAACCTGAATCGCAACTAACAGAGGGCTCCACATACAGGATAATATCCATAGGAGCAAAAGATAGTGCACTCGAAACAGAGGGAGTTTTCAAAGGATTCGCAACTCTTGGCATAGATGAGGTTGGGCTGCTAATGGAACTCGGGAAAAAACATGGAAAAATGGAGGGAAAAATAAGGATCGTACCACTACATGCAATACTAGCAATAGACATCATAGATGCAAAACCAAATCAAAAAAAGGATGACGGAAAAGAAACCTCTAGATACTTCGGATAAAAAACTGAACGGTATCAATTCAAAGAAAACAGTTAAAAACCACACATTATTACTACACACTATTTTATGAAATATTAATTATATTATCTAATTTAACGATGACTATTTATATTAGCTAACTCTTTTAAAAAACATTTTATGTCCAAGTCGTACGATCCAATCATCAGACTTGAACATGTAAGTAAGGTATACAATGAATACGGGACAAAAGTGCTGGCATTAGATGACATATCACTAGAAATATCCCGCGGAGAGTTTGTATCCATAGTAGGACCATCAGGCTGTGGTAAATCCACAATGCTACACTGCATGGGTCTATTAGATCGGCCATCCTCTGGAACTATCTATATAGAGGGAAAAGATACATCAAAGATCAGCGGAAAAGAAATCGCATTGTTCAGAGGATATAGACTAGGTTTTGTATTTCAAAACTACAATTTGATACCACGTCTCACTGTATTAGAAAATGTCATGTTACCTGGTCTGATAATGGGAAAAAACAAGAAGGACGTCGAACATAGGGCATACACATTGTTGAGAGAGACCGGTATCTCACACCGGGCAGATCATAGAGGGATACATCTATCTGGAGGAGAACAACAGAAGGTTGCCATAGCAAGAGCATTGATCAACAACCCTGTCATTGTGCTAGCTGACGAACCCACAGGAGCACTGGATACAAAAAACAGCTTAGACATAATGAATCTACTATCAAAAATTAACCGTGAGAAGAGAGTCACATTTATAGTGGTCTCTCATGACAACAACATATCCCGATATGGAAATAGAAAAATACTGCTGAAGGATGGGAAGATAACAGAAGACATCAAAAAGAAGAATAGAAGAAAATATGAGCACACATAGCTAAAATGGTAAAGGGTATCTATACTTTCTGTTCATATAGCAAAAAAACAGATCCTTGGGGATGATGTGTTTAGAATGGACATAAGCAGACATCTTGCATGGGGAGAGGTGAAGGAACACAAACGTATTTATGGCATAATAATTGTTGTCATCTCCCTAACAATGACTTCTTTTATGCTGGAAAACGCCTATCTGAACTACATGATGCAGGTTGTAAATGATACCACTAAAATCATAACTGCTGATGTAATCATAGCCAACTCCGACTATACCATTAGGGATTTATATGGTACTGGATGTGAGCTAAGAAATGCCGGTGAAATAGCAGATAGAATCGAGAGAGAACTCCCGGGTTATGAGACAAGCATACGGGTAACTGCTCAGGGAACATATGGTATTGGCGCAGCAGGCGAGGGAGCAGATGCATGCAGTATACAAGGCATAGATCCTCTAGATGACAGTATCTCAGATATCAGAAGTAAAATAGTTGAGGGAAGATTTTTTAAGGAGGACGATCCCATTCTACGAGGGCATACACCTTTTTACATCAAAATCAGAGGACCAGGTAGTTTACCTGATTTCACATATGGCACTGGACAGAGACTGCTCAAAAATGAGAAACCTTATCCCATAATCGTTGGCGCAACTGCAGCGAAACTGCATCCTTCTCTAATAAAGGTTGGAAAAACTCTCGACTTGACTATCAGCATGTCAGGTAGAGAGACAAGCTATGCTGGTATAACTGTTAAAATCATAGGACTTTATGAGAGTGGAACACCAACCCTGGATGCCATAGTCTGGTTCATGCATGTTGACTCACTAAGGGAGATCAAGGGATATGGCAACATAACCGGTAGAGACTGGTACATACCAGGTGTGGGCACCTTCAGAGGTTTTAACCCTATCGAGATCGATAGAAAACGAGGAGATGTTGTTCTTGTAAAAGCCCCTGAACCATTTTATCAGCTAGATCCTATAGGATATTCTGAGGAAGTAAAGAAAAAAATTTGTTCTATTGTCCCTAACCTAAAGGTTTTCAGCTGGCATGACTTCCTGGTCTACATAGCTGGATCTATGCAGGATGTTGTAACACTAATGGTATGGGGCAGCATGGCTGTTACCCTTTTTCTATGTGGAGCTACGATAAAATATGTTATGGATTCTATAATACTGAGAAAGACTAGGGAGATAGGTTCTCTGAAAGCATTTGGAGCGCGGGACAGACTGATTTTTAAGATATTTCTCTATCAGGGACTGTTTATAGGAATAATAGCAGGGGTTGTCGGCATCATTGTATCAGTAATTGTTATGAATCTAGTGAGCTGGTATGGACTAAGCATGGAGTTCATAGCAGGCACACAACTAGACATCGGTTTTATTGTAAACTGGATAACCATACTAGTTGCTCTTCTCCTACCTATCATATTATCTGTGCTGGCAGCAGCTTTTCCTGCAAAAAAAGCAGCAGGGCTTTCTCCAGTTGAGGCATTGAGGAAAGGGGAATTGTCTCTATAAAATATAGATTGTTTATGATTTTTTATGAGCCAATAGGTTCACCAAAAAATTTGAACAGGAGGTTTGGGCGATATTAAAAAAACCATCGAGGAAGAGTCTTTGATATACGTTGATCAAAAAAATTTGTTTTACAGAAAAAAAGTCTAAAAATGTATGTAATGATGTTGGGAAAACAAAAATGGAAGAAAAATGAGTATTATGGTCTTTGATCTACTTGATCCAAGGATAAAAAGTGTGCTGTCTTCCAGGGGAATAAAACAGCCTACTGAGCCACAGAAAAGAGCAATTGCTCCCATCATGAGTGGAAAAAATGTGCTTTTGATAGCACCAACAGGACTAGGTAAAACTGAGGCGGCGCTTCTACCTATTTTTCATAGTTTTATAAAAATGAGAGAATCAAATGTTTATCAGAGAGAGGACAAAGGACTGTATATCTTGTATATCACTCCCTTGCGTGCGTTGAATAGAGATATGCTTCGTAGAACTTTTGAGATGGGAAGAGAGCTTGATATTAGCATAGCTGTTCGACATGGTGACACGCCAAATAGTGAACGTATGAATCAAACCAGACATCCGCCGGATATGCTGATTACAACACCAGAGACTCTGCAGATACTTTTTATTGGTAAAAGATTGAGGAAACATCTTGGTAGCGTAAGATGGGTGGTGGTTGATGAAGTACATGAGCTGGCATACGATGAGCGTGGAGCGCAGTTGGCTGTTGCTCTCGAACGACTATATGAGCTGACCAAAGAAAGGGGACATGGTTTTCAACGAATTGGTCTCTCTGCCACAGTGGGTGTTCCAGAAGAAGTGGCAAGGTTTTTAGGTGGACTGGAGGACAACGGGGTTTTTCGTGATGTTAAGATATTGGAGGTGGATGTAACTAAACATATTGATATCCAAGTTGAGCTGCCTCGGGTTGAAGATAATGATTATTCTCTCGCAGAACGTTTTTCTATGGAACCTGCTTCTTTTGCATCTCTTAGAAGGTGTAAAGAGCTTGCGGGCACTCATGTCTCTACTCTTATTTTTATAAACACCCGTGATGGCGCTGAGATACTCGCCTCTCGTTTCCATCAATGGAGCAATGACATCTCTATTGGGGTCCATCATGGTTCTTTGTCTAAAATAGCTAGGGTTGAGGCTGAAAATGATTTTAAAAATGGCAGGATACATTCTTTGATATGCACATCTTCTTTGGAGCTTGGCATAGATGTTGGAAACACAGATTTTGTTATACAGTATAACTCTCCACGTCAGGTCACCAGATTGGTGCAAAGAGTAGGGCGCTCAGGGCATAGAGTAGGGAAAATATCTAGAGGAGTTGTTATCACTACAAATCCTGAGGATCTAGCTGAGAGCATGGTAATAGCACGTCGTGCAATGGCAGGAGAACTAGAATTTTTTAGTGTGAGACAGAACCCATTGTCTGTCCTGACAAATCAGATCATCTCCATTGTCCTTCAATATGGGCATATAGATGGGGAAAAAGTATACAGTATTGTTAGGAGAGCATATCCTTTCCATAGCCTGACATGGAGGGTTTTTCAAAATATTTTGCAGGAGCTGAAAAGCCATCATACTATATGGGTTGATGAAAAAAATGGCAGCGGTATTGTTCTAGCAAAGCGTATGAGTTCCAGAAAATATTTTTTAGACAATATCTCTATGATACCAGATGAAAAAACATATCATGTTGTAGATATAGGTTCTAGGAGAAAAATAGGAACGCTTGATGAAAGCTTTGTCCTAAACTATGGCTATGAGGGAGCAGATTTTATTCTACGTGGAAAAACATGGACAATCATAAAAAGAGAAGATGATGAGATCCTAGTTGCACCAGCTGAGGAAATAGGAACTGTTCCATCCTGGATCGGCGAGGACATACC
>QMSS01000046.1 GCA_003649715.1 Thermoplasmata archaeon | reverse complement strand
TCCTCCTCTTCGTTGTGTCCTGTATGTTTCAATTGGGATGCGTTTGATGTATCCGCTGTTGGTTATAGTTATGACCACATCCTGCATTGGTATTAGATCCTCTATGTCTATCCCTATCTCTCCCTCTACGATTTCAGTGCGTCGTTCATCTCCAAACATTTCTTTTATGTCTAGTAGCTCTCTTTTTATTTCATCTAATATCCTGTTTTTATCGCTTAACAGCATCTGTAGTTGTTCCATCAGTTCTTTAGTTTCGCTGTAGTCTTTTTCTACTCCCTCTATTTCCATTCCAGTTAGTTTATGTAGTCTCATATCTAGTATTGCTTTTGCCTGTTTTTCAGATAATTTAAATCTTTTCATTAAGCCATTTTTTGCTTCCTCAACTTGTTTACTCTCACGGATTATCTTTATTACCTCATCTATGTTTTTTAGAGCAACTAGTAGTCCTTCAAGTATGTGTATTTTTTCCTCTGCTTTTTTTAGATCATGTGTTGTTCGGCGGGTGATGATGTCTATTCTATGTTCGATATAGTGTTGTATCATCTCTTTGAGTGTGAGAATCTTTGGTTCTCCATCGACTATTGCTAGGTTTAGAATGCCGAATGTTGATTGTAGTTCTGTGTGTTCAAATAGTTGGTTGAGAACAACATCTTCTATGGCATCGCGTTTTAGATCTATTACTATACGCATGCCTTTCCGGTCGCTTTCATCTCTAAGATCTGTTATTCCTTCGATTTTTTTGTTTTTGACTAGTTCCGCTATGTTTTTTAGAAGATTTGCTTTGTTTACTTGATAGGGTAGTTCAGATACTATGATTCTCTTTTTTTCTTCTCCTTCGATGGTGGTTTTTGCTCTTACTCTTATCAGTCCTCGTCCTGTGGAGTAGGCATTTAATATGCCTTCTCTTCCATAGATGATTCCTCCTGTAGGAAAATCTGGTCCCTTGATTGTTTCCATCAGATCTACAGTGGATATATCTGGTTTTTCTATTACTTTGATGATGCCGTCTATTACTTCAGATAGGTTATGTGGCGGTATGTTTGTTGCCATCCCTACTGCTATACCAGAGGACCCATTTATTAGAAGATTCGGTAGTTTGGCTGGTAGAACAGAGGGTTCTTTTAATGTTCCATCGAAGTTGTCTCTCCATTCCACTGTGTCTTTTTCTATGTCTTGAAGCATGAGTTTTGTTATTTTCGCCATTCTAACCTCAGTGTAACGCATCGCTGCAGGCGAGTCTCCATCAAGTGATCCAAAGTTTCCCTGTCCATCGATGAGTGGATAACGCATGGAGAAGTCTTGTGCCATTCGTACGAGTGAGTCATAGACTGCTTGGTCTCCATGTGGATGGAACTTACCCAGTGTTTCTCCAACTACTCTAGCTGATTTTTTGTATGGTTTTTCGTGTGTCAGTCCCATTTCGTTCATAGCATACAGTATTCTTCTGTGAACAGGTTTTAACCCATCTCTTATATCTGGCAGTGCACGGCTCATTATGACACTCATCGAGTAATCGATGAATGCTCTTTTCATCTCCAATTCGATGGCACGTACATATTCTTTTTTTCCAGAAACATCGTTGTTCATAGAATCATCACCAACAAACCAAGATTTTTTTTAGATGTCAAGGTTTACAACCTCTTTTGCATGTGTTTCGATGAATTCTCTTCTTGGCTCTACTTTTTCACCCATTAGTATTGTGAATAGCTCATCTGCCTCAACAGCATCTTCGACTGTGACTCGAACAGTTATTCGGCTTTCTGGATCCATTGTGGTCTCCCATAGCTGTTGTGGATTCATCTCTCCAAGTCCTTTGTATCGTTGTATGTTCACACCTGTTTCTCCTAGTTCTTTGATTTTCTTTTCTTTCTCTCGTTCAGAATATGCATAGACAACTGTTTTTCCCTTACTTATTTTGTAAAGTGGCGGCTGCGCGATGTATAGATATCCTTCTTCTATCAGGGGTCTCATGTATCTAAAGAAAAATGTTAATAGAAGCGTTCTGATATGCTCTCCATCAACATCAGCATCAGTCATGATTATTATCTTATGATACCTAGCATTTTTTATGTTAAACTCCTCACCTATTCCTGTACCGATGGCAGTGATCAGAGCTAATATCTCATTATTTTTCAGTATCTTGTCCATACGTGCTTTTTCAACATTTAGTATCTTTCCTCGTAATGGTAGTATCGCCTGGAACTCTTTGTCACGTGCTTGTTTTGCGGATCCACCTGCTGAGTCGCCTTCAACAATGTATAGCTCTGATTTACTGGGGTCCTGCGAGGAACAGTCAGCTAGTTTTCCAGGTAAAGCTGCACTTTCTAGAAGTCCTTTTCTTCTTGTCAGCTCCCTTGCTTTTCTTGCTGCCTCACGAGCACGATTTGCCATCATAGCCTTGTCTATGATGGTACGTGCAACAGATGGGTTTTCTTCGAAGAACTCAGAAAGTTTTTCATATGTTATACTTTCTACTATGCCACGTACTTCTGAGTTCCCTAGCTTCGTTTTTGTTTGTCCCTCAAACTGCGGATTTCTAACCTTACATGATATGACAGCTGTTATGCCCTCTCTGCAGTCTTCACCAGATAGGCTGTAGCTGCTATCTTCAAAGATATTGTTTTTACGTCCGTAATCATTAATAACTCGTGTTAAAGCTCCTTTGAAACCATATAGATGTGTCCCTCCTTCATGAGTGTTTATGTTGTTGGCGAAGGTGAATATGTTTTCTGTGTAGCCATCTGTGTATTGTATAGCGATTTCCACCTGTGTGTCCTCCCGCTCAGCTTGGAAATATATAGGGGTGGGATGTAGAGGTTTTTTGTTTCTGTTGATATATTTTACAAACTCGCATAACCCCCCATCATATTTGAACACCTCTTGTTTTCCACTACGTTTATCAACTATTTCGATCTTAAGACCTGCATTTAGAAAAGCCAGTTCCTTCAGCCGGGTTGCAATGGTTTCGTACTCAAACTTTGTTGTCTCAAATATCTCAGGATCCGGCAGGAAGGTAACGGTTGTACCAGTTTCCTCTGATTTACCAATTGTTTTTAGTGGTGTAACTGTTTTTCCTTTTTCATATCTCTGATGATATTCCTCACCGTTTCTCCTAATTTTTATCTCAAGCCATAATGACAAGGCATTAACAACAGATATGCCAACGCCATGGAGACCGCCTGATACTTTATATGCTCTGCTATCGAATTTCCCGCCAGCATGCAGTGTTGTTAAGACCAGCTCAACACCTGGTTTTTTGTATTTTTTATGTATCTTTACTGGAATGCCCCGTCCATTGTCAGCAACAGTTACTGAACCATCCCTGTTGATTGAAACCTTTATATGAGTGCAATATCCAGCTAATGCTTCGTCAATGGAGTTGTCAACTACCTCATATACTAAATGATGCAGTCCTCTATCATCTGTGCTACCAATGTACATCGCAGGGTTTTTCCTAACAGATTCAAGTCCTTCAAGAACCTGTATCTTATCAGTATCATACGCACTATCTTGTGGATTGTTTTCTTCTTTGTTCATAAAACATAAACCCTCAATAGACACACAAATTTTTTTCTGAGAAAAAACCTCAGAAACCACTATTCTTTTGTAAATCCCACTCCTAACTCAAAGTCTCATCTATTTTATATGGAGTAACGGCTAATAAATGTTACTATATTTTTATGGGATTGACCTCTTCCTCTAAAGATGAAATTTTCTTCTTTACAGGGATATCAAAATATTACCTTCTGCATATCTCCTATTTTTCCATGAAAAAACCTACGTATTTAAATCCGAAACACTAAAAACACTGTATCTATATTACCCAAAAAAGAGGTATGGGAAGTTTTTTCTATGATCATCAATGCTGATCTCCACATCCACTCCCGTTTCTCAGGTGCAACCAGTGATAGGATGAACATCAAGACAATCTCCCTAGAAGCTCCACGTAAGGGAATCGAGGTTGTAGCCACCGGGGACTGTCTCCACACGGGATGGATGCAGGAAATAAAAACCTGCAATGTTGTTGATGAAGGAACATTTGAGATGAACAACACACGTTTTATACTTAGCACCGAAATTGAAGACCAAAACAGGGTTCATCACCTAATATACTTCCCAAGTTTTTCATCTGTCGAAGAATTCAAAGAAAAAATAAAACCCTACTCTAAAAACCTTGAGACCGATGGCAGACCCAACATCAACATGACCGGAGAGGAAATAGCCATCCTAGCAAAAGATGTAGATGCACTCATCGGACCAGCTCATGCCTTCACACCATGGACATCAATGTATGCATATCATGAATCACTAAAAGACTGCTATGGAAATCTCTCAGACTATGTATCCTTTGTAGAACTAGGTCTTAGCGCAGACTCATACTATGCAGATAAGATACAAGAACTACATAGACTAACATTTCTCACAAACTCAGACTGTCATAGCCCCCATCCAGTAAGACTTGCAAGAGAATTCAACAGATTCAAAGTAAAAGATGCGACCTTCAATGAGATCAAAAAAGCAATCCTACGCACCTCTGGTAACAAGCCTATACTAAATGTTGGACTGCCACCACAGGAGGGGAAATACAATGAATCAGCATGTATATCATGCTATACCCACTACACACTTGAGGAGGCACAGAGAAGAAGATGGAGATGCAGCTGCGGGGGGCGAATAAAAAAAGGAGTAAAAGACAGAATCAACGAAATAGCCACATTCAAAGAACCACAGCATCCCCCACATAGACCCCCATATATCCATCTCATACCACTAGCTGAGATCATAACAAAAGCCATTGGACAACACACGCCCTTCACACAAACAGTTTCCAAGAGATGGGAAGAACTAATCAGCGCCCTCGGCACCGAGATAAACGTCCTAATCGACGTTGACATCAATGAAATAGCAAAAGTCACAGCACCTGCAATCACTGAGGCAATACAAGCCTTCAGAGAAAAAAAAGTCATCATCAAACCAGGTGGTGGAGGAAAATATGGAATCATCGAACTACCAAAACACACAGAAAAACACAGCACTTCCAATGTCATAAAACCAAAAAATACTCAAAAAACACTTCTTGATTACCAAACATCACATTAAAAAAAGAAGAACGAGGGTTTGAGGTTTGAACACAAAAAATGAATGTAGACTATGAGAAGGCAGAAAGGGAAATACAAAAAATACTAGAATCTTATGACCCTGATGCCGTTTTAGAAAAAATCGTGAAATACCTATACAACAATTTCAAAAAATACAGCTGGATAGGGATATACCTACTTCATGGAAACAAACTAGTTTTAAGCCATTGGAAAGGAAAAAATGCTACAGAGCACAACATCATACCTATTGGAAAGGGCATCTGCGGTGCTGCGGCACAAACTGGAAAAACCATAGTTGTACCAGATGTTTCAAAAGACAAAAGATACCTATCCTGCTTTCTCTCAACAAAATCAGAAATCGTTGTCCCGATTAAGAAAAACAACAAAATAATAGGGGAGATCGACATCGACTCTGACCTTCTCAAAGCATTTGATAAAAAAGACCTTATTTTTCTCGAAAAAACCGCTAAAATGCTGAGTAATATCCTATAATTGGGTGTTAAAAAAACATGTTTTTTTCATAAAAAAGATATCTTCATATGCTTATAAAACCCGTATAGAAAAGAGTTTTTTATCTATCCACTCAAGATAATCCTATCTTTGAATTTTATTTTTCCTCCATTGCTATTTTCCTATTTTTTCAGCACTCAAGATCCTCATCATAACCACAGAATCAGGAGTGGTTCAGCAAAGGTTCGTTCATCACCTATGATAAAAGAAATATATGTGCCCTGATTTAAATGTTTTTTATCCAAAAATATATTAACATCTATCCTGAATCAGCATGTTGTGATAAAAAAACATGGTGGTTATCCCATTATATTCCAAATTGTATTCCTCCAATGTTCTCTTAACACAGATAGTTTAAGGTCAACAACCGTCTCATTTTTATCTGTAACCACAAGCCTGTTTTTTCCTGTTTCACCAATTTTTATGAAAAACATTCTTTTTTTCAGCATCAATTCCTCAAAATCTTTTTGTTTCTCTTTTTTTATTTCTATGATCCACCTAGTATTAGTCTCTGAAAACAGTTTAAAATCACTTCTTAAATCAGAATCTTCTGATGTTTTCGATATGTCTACAGCAGCACCAATGTCTCCACCGATTGTCATTTCTGATAAACATACTCCGATTCCCCCCTCGCTTACATCATGGCAGGAGGCAACATATCCTCTTTTTATTGCAAGAGATACATTATCTATACATTTTTTTAGAAATGCAGCATTGGTTCTTGGAACTCTTCCATTTTTTAGGCCAAGTAGGCTATAATACTCAGATCCCCCCATCTCTTTGAGAGTTTTTCTTCCAACCATGTACAGAGGATTCCCTGCTTTTTTGATATATGATGTGATGCATTTTCTTATATCCTCTACTATTCCTATTCCCATGAGCTGCGGCGTAGGTGGAACAGCTGACTGAATAGATTCATTGTAAAAACTTACATTTCCAGACATAAATGGTAAATGAAGGGTTTTTGCCATGTCGCCTAGTCCTCTACATGCCTCATAAAACTCTCCCATACGCTCTGGTTTTTCAGGATTTCCAAAGTTTAAGCAGTCCAGGAGCGCATCTGGCTTTGATCCTACAGAGACAAGGTTACGACATACCTCATCAACAGCAGAACATGCACCCCAATATGGGTTTCGTTCCATAAAACGGGGGTTGACATCTGCAGTAATAGCTATTCCCCTGTAAGAGTCCTCAAGTGGTTTTAACACTGCTGCGTCACCATGTGTTTCAAAACCAAGTACACCCTGAAGGGGTTTGATGATTGTATTTCCACGAACCTCATGATCATATTGCCGTACAACCCATTCCTTAGATGCAATGTTTGGAGAGGATAGTAGTTTTTTTAGCATCTCATTTAGGTCCTCAGGTTGATTAAAAGAGTATCCTTCTTTTTCCTCAGGATGTAATGGTAGGGTGAATGGACGGATGCATGAGTCATAGACTGGTCCCCCGGTTAAAAAATCTAGATCCATCTCTAAGACCTTGATGCCTTTGTAAAAAACACGTATTACACTTTTGTCTATTACTCTACCGATGGGTACTGCTGTGACATCCCATTGTCTGCATATGTGAAGAACCTTCTTGATGTTATCAGGTTTCACAAGGAACATCATACGTTCTTGGCTCTCTGAAACCCAGATTTCCCATGGAGACATCTCACTTTCCTTCAGAGGAACATTATCGAGATGGATCTCTGCTCCAAAACCTGCAGCATATGCAAGCTCCCCGCATACACATGAAAGACCGCCGCCGCCGAAATCTTTCAGCCCCTCCAGCAATCCTTTTTCATTACATTCTAATGTCGCATGTATCAATGGTTCTTTGGTGATAGGATCACCAACTTGCACTGCTGATCTGCTGCTTTCCTCGCTTTCATCTGTAAGCTCTGATGATGCAAATGTGACACCATGAATACCATCGCGTCCTGTCTTACCGCCAACATATACATATACATCTCCTACTGATTTTGCTCTACTGTGGATAAGCATTTTTTTCTTGAGAATACCTATACAGCCTACGTTGACGAGACAATTACCCACATACCCCTTGTGGAAATACACCTGGCCGCAGACTGTTGGGATGCCAATCCGGTTTCCATAGTCTCGTATCCCATCTACTACGCCTTTAAACAAAAACCTAGGGTGTTTCACTCCTTTTGGTAGATTTTCAAAGGGTGTGTCTAATGGTCCAAAAAACAAAGGATCAACAAATGCAATTGGTTGTGCTCCCATACAGACTACATCTCTAACGATCCCGCCTATGCCAGTGGCTGCTCCACCATATGGTTCAATAGCAGATGGATGATTATGTGACTCCAATGCTGCGACATAATAGTGATCCTTATCAAATTCTATAACACCAGCATCTTCACGAGCAACAATTTTATCCTCCTCTATACCATAGACATGTTTCTGCAGAGGAATCTTTGATGACTTATAGCAGCAGTGTTCAGACCAGGCTTGTCCAAGAGCCTGCAGTTCCACATCTGTTGGCAACCGATTTTTATCCTGAAAATATTTTTTAATACGTATCATTTCGTCAATTGAAAGAGCCAAACCCATTCTGTCACTGATCTGCTGTAGCTGTTGGTCATCCGCCGAGAAAACATCTATCTCATATAGATCGAAGGATACATCTTTTTTAAGAAACAATTTTTCTAAATCCAATTTCAACCATGACCTCCTATTTTATCCCATAGCAGGGTATTAGACATTAGTTAATTTATCTCATGCTCATCTTATTCCAACCCTTCTCTGGGTTTTATCTAAATCATTTTGCCTTTATCCTGTTGTTCTTTGAAGTTTATCTCATATGTATGTATCACTGGGTTTGTAAGTAGACGCTGACACATTTCATCCACTTTTTTTTTCACAGTGTCTCTGTTTTTTTCATCTATTATGAGATCAATTATTCTAATTGTTTTTACCTCCTTTACTGTGTTAAAACCAAGTAAATGCAGTGCCTTTAGAGTGTTTGCCCCCTCTGGATCTGATATGCCTTTTTTTAATCCAATTTTTATTTGTACCTCAAACATTTTATAAAAACCCCTGGATTTTGGATATGGCAACCCCCTTTTTGTCCTGTTGAATCAGAAAATGTGTTGATTAATCTATCGTTTTTATGGAATCCACAAATTTTTCTTTTTTATATCTTTTTTAAAATTTCTTCAACATTTTGTCGAAATCCTCTGATGCTTCCCTCATTTGAGATCACTATGTCAGCGGATGCAATAACAGCGCCCAGCCCCCATCGTAACTCTCTTCTATCTCGTTCCAATATATCCTTCAGGTTTTTGCTGTCATCTTTTCTCCCACGGCGTTGTGCTCTTCTCCACCGTGTTTCAGGAGATGCATCGATAGCTATAAGGATGAAGTCCCCCCCTAGCTCTTTTTTGAGGACATCTACTTCTTCAACATTACGTATGCCATCTATGATTATGCAATCCTTTTTCTTTAATGATCTGATCTCTTCTAATGTTCTACGAGCCCATATATCATTTCCATGTTCCTTTCGCATCTTATCAGCTATAAACCCCACATTCTTGTCGTTTAATTCTAACCCTCTGTTCTTTACCTCTTTCCATACAGCATCTCCCATCCTAACTATGGGTATACCCATTTTTTTTGCAACCTTTACTGCCTCGGTTTTGCCTGAGCATGGCATGCCTGTGAATGCTATCACCTTCATAGTTTTTTCCTCTTTCCTCTATTGAAACCTTTCCCCTGTAGATGCCTTTTCCTCCCCGCAAAAGAATCAAATTCTATAGATAATATGCTTTCTCGAATGTTATACGATTTTTTAATGCAGGGGGAGCGATTTGAACGCTCGAAGACCTACGTCACAGGGTCCTAAGCCCTGCCCCTTAGACCAGGCTCGGGTACCCCTGCAATTTTGAGGAACCAATATTTGTTTTGATGATATCTAAATATACCCATCACTCAAAAATCTTTCCAAAAATTGTATTTCTCTCTTTTTCTACATTATTTTTTTGCCTGATAGTAGGATACGTTCCCCATACTTTGCATAGCATTTGTTACAGAACTGTCTTGCAATCAATGAATGAAGATGTTCTGTTACCCCCTCCTCCTGATGATATATCTCCCCTGGAGGGATTTCAGCGTTACAGTTGGTACAAACCCTTGTAAATCTAGATGTTTTTTTAACCAAACGTGTTTTTATATTTCTTTCAGTCATTTCTCCTCAAAAACTACTTTATTTATACTGGTCTTTATAATATTTATCCCACCCTTTTATATGGTAT
>QMSS01000045.1 GCA_003649715.1 Thermoplasmata archaeon | reverse complement strand
TACAAAAGTTTTTCATCCACTAGTGGTTTTGGTTATGTCTGTCTCCAATTTCTTGACAGACCTTGTTGGTGGTAGGGAGCATAGGAAAAATGTTGTTACTGAGGAGGAGATAATGGCGATGATGCGATTAGGTGAGGCGGAGGGTACTATACAGCGTGATGAAACTGAGATGGTTAATGATGTTTTTGAGTTTGATGAGACTAGGGCATATGAGATCTATACCCCCAAGGAAAAAATCGTTTTTTTACATGAGAATGACACTGTTGAGGATCTTATAAAAAAGTCTATTGAAACAGGTTTCTCACGTTTCCCTGTTTATAAGAAAGATTTGGATGATGTGGTGGGGATGGTACATGTCAAGGATTCTCTTATAGTTAAGGATAGTAATCTTCCTGTTAAATCTATTATGAGGGATATCCTTAGGATAGATTCTGGTATGAAGGTGGATGATGTGTTACGTGAGATGAAACGTAGTAAAACTCATCTTGCCCTGTTGTATGACAAAAAGGGTAGGGTTCTGGGTTTAGTTAGCATGGAGGACTTAATCGAAGAGATATTTGGTGAGATATCAGATGAACACGACAGAAAAATAGAATAGCAGGATCTAACCAGTCTAAATCTTTTCTTTTAATGCAATAATTTTTATAATCTATATTGATATATTTGTTTTTTTGTCGGAAAATGATTTTGGTATGCAGGGAATGTATATGGCTGTAGCTGTGAGAAGAGAGCATTGGCATTCACGTTTTGCATTTGTTATGGCCGCTGTTGGTTCTGCTGTGGGTTTGGGTAATGTTTGGCGTTTTCCATATGTTTGTTATAAGAACGGTGGTGGCGCTTTTTTGATCCCCTATTTTGTTGCTCTTTTTACTGCTGGTATACCTTTGATGGTTTTAGAATTTTCTTTTGGTCATTGGGCTCGTGGTTCTCCACCTACGGCTTTTAGGAGGATAGGTAGGAAGTGGGAGTGGTTTGGTTGGTGGACTGTGCTTATTCCTTTTGGTGTTGCTTCTTATTATGTAGTTGTTATGTCTTGGTGTTTTTCTTATATGATTTATTCTTTGGATCTTCGTTGGGATTTGGATGCTGATGTTTTTTTTAGAAGTTTTTTGGGTGATACTGGTGATCCATTGGTTGTTGGTGGTGTTAGTGTACCGGTTTTGTTGGGTTTAGCTGTTGTTTGGTTTTTTGTGTTTTTGATTCTTTATAGGGGTGTTGGCCGTATTGGTCGTGTTGTTGCTGTTACTGTTCCTTTGCCTACTTTGTTGTTGTTTTTGCTTACTGTTAGAGGTCTTACTTTGCCTGGTGCTTTGGAGGGTGTTGGTTATTATCTTACTCCTGATTTTTCTGAGTTGTTGGATGTGGGTGTTTGGCTTTCTGCTTTTGCTCAGGTGTTTTTTTCTTTGAGTTTGGCGCAGGGTATTATGATTACGTATGCTAGTTATCTGCGTAGGGATTCTGATGTTACTAATAATGCTTTTATTATTTCTCTTGCTGATGCTGGTACTTCTTTTCTTGCGGGTTTTACTGTTTTTAGTGTGGTTGGTTATCTTGCTGTTTCTCAGGGTGTGGGTGTTGATGGTTTGGGTATTGCTGGTCCGGAGTTGACTTTTATTACTTATCCTACGGCTATATCTTTGCTTCCTTTTGCTGCTGTTTTTTTTGGTGTGGTTTTTTATGTGGCTTTGCTTACCTTTGGTATAGATTCTGCTTTTTCTATGATTGAGCCTATGGTGGCTGGTGTTAATAGTAGGTGGGGTGTTTCTAAGTTTTGGGCTACTGGTTTGGTTTGTTTAGCTGGTTTTTTGTGTAGCATCTTTTTTTCAGCAGGTAGTGGTTTGTATTGGTTGGAGTTGGTGGATCATTTTGTAGCGGATTTTGGTTTGGTTTTGATTGGTTTGTTTGAATGTTTGCTTTTAGGATGGTTTTTTGGCGCATCACGTTTGCGTAAGCATGCAAATAGTGTGTCTGATGTTTTGATTGGCAGGTGGTGGGATGTTTTGATTAGGTTTGTTGTTCCGGTTGTGCTTGCTGTGTTGCTTGTTTTTTCTGTGTATGAGAATATTTGTAGTCCATATTTGGGGTATCCATGGTGGGTTTTGTTGTTGGGCGGTGTAATGCCTTGTTTGGTTTTGTTTTTGTTGTCTTTTGTTTTTGCAAGGATAGGTCGTGGTAGGTATGGGGTGTGTTCTTTTTGAGTCTTTCTTTGTCTGCTTGGGTTATGTTTGTTTTCGGCTCAGCTGTTTTGTATGGTGGTCTGGCCTATTCTTTGTATAGAGCTTATAGAGCTCTGAGAAGAAAGAGATAGGAACAAGAGGGGAGTGGGGGGATGTGTTTTTTGAACATAAATTAGGGGGAGGAGTGTGTTGTTTTTTTTGTGTGATTCATTTTTTATTTTAGTAAGCCTAGTGCTTCTTCTATGCGTCCCATTTCGATGCCAGTCGTGAGTTTCCCTATGATAGCTCCTTTGGAGTTGGCTACTAATCCGCTTCCTATTAGTGGGAAGCCGTGATTGATGGTTCCGATCATTACGTCGACTTTGAAGATTTTTTTTAGCATCTTTTTTTCTTCCTCTGTGGCTTTAGGATGGCATAGTACCCCTTTGTTGGTTGCGACTGCGGCCATACCTACGGTTTTTAGGGATGCTATTGTTCCTCGGTATACAGGTACGTCTAGTGTTTCACCTATTTTTTTCATGGAGTAGTCTCTTATGTCTGGGTGTATGAGTGCTCCGTAGTCATTGGCAAGTATATCATTTCCAGCGGCGTTGATTATGTCTTTGATCACAAAAACTTTTAGTCCTTGTTCCTCGATTTTTTTGATAGTTTCGTCATCGGCAAAATCTGTTACTACTGCTCCTTTTGAGTTTAGAACCATTAAGGATCCTATGATACTGGCGTCAGATATGTTCAGTTCTACGAGTTTTACTTCTAGGGCTTTTTCGATCTTTTTTTTCACTTTTTTCGAGAGGTTTTTTTGCAGGAAGGCTACTTTGTCGTTTGCCCGGCAGTATACACCTATGTTTGGATTTTCGTTGAAATCCAAGAGTTGAAGCATAATACTATTTCACTTTTTCTCCTCTACCCCTTCCTTCTTTTTTCTTTGATTTTTTTTTTGGTAGAAGTTTTTCTGTTTTTCTTTTTTGATTGTTTTTCCTCTGTTTTTGTTTTTTCTTTGGTTTTATCGCTCTTTTTCTCTGTGGTTTTTTTCTCTTCTTCTATGGTTTTTTCTTTTTTCTTGGCTTTGGTTTTTTTCTTTTTCTTTATTTTGACCTCTCCTTCAGCGGTTGGTGTTATTTCGTATCCTTCTGCGCCAGGTATTTCTTCTCCGGGCGTTTCCTCTTCTTCCTTCTTTTCTTCTTTTTTAAGGATTGGTGTTTTCTTTTCTCGTTCTTCTCTTAGTATCTCTCGTCGTGATTTTTTTAATCCTATTTCGGGTAGTGTGGCTTCTACGATTCCATCTTCGAATTTTACTGCTCTTATTCGGATTTTTCCTGGTATTTTGTATTTTCCTCTACTCCATATCAGTCTGTTGAGGGAGTCATCAATCCATACATCCTCATCTTTGACTTTCATGTGTTTTGTGAGGAAGCTCCGTAGGTATCTCATGGCTCTTGGTGCAGCTTTAGAGGATTTATACAGTGATCTTCTTAGTGGTACAACGTATATTCGTTCTGTGATTTTGTCTGTGTCTTTATCAGCCATTTTTTCTGAAAAACCTCCTTTCTTCTCATTCTTCTTTTTTTAGTTGAAGTTGATTTTCTTAGCTTTTCTTGAGTTTGCTTCTTCTCCAGTGACGTACTTTGGGATGTCGTGTGAATCGTCTGTTAGTCCGGATCATTATCCAGGCTGGGACCCTCCGGTTGCTTTTTAGTGCCTTCAGTAATCTTATTTTTCTTCCTAATGGTTTACGGCTTGACATGTTTTCTAACCCTTTCTTTTCTTTTTTTATTTTCTTCTAATCTTTATGTCTCTCTTCCTTGGAAGTAGCCTTGCGAGTAACTCCCGTAACTGTTCATCATTTATTTTATTTTTCAGTCTTCCTGACTGGGCAAGTATTATGAGTTGGTTTTCAATGTTTTCTCCAAACTCCGGACGGGCCATTTTGATCCTGTTTAGCCTCTCACGTGCCTCGGAGGTGAGTATGGCACGTAGTATATGTCTTTTCTGTTCTTCCATCTCTTGACGTTGTTGTTCCTCCTGTTCATCTAGTACCTCTTGTGTAAGCATTTGCTGCTGCAGTTCTTGCAGTCTTTTTCTACGTAGGTATTCCAGTTCCTTATCATCCATAGATCATCAAAGCTCTAATAAACATCCAATTTTTTTTGAAAGGTGTTTAGATCACTCATCATCTTTTTGGAATTGGATAGAATCCTATTTGTTCTATGTTATTTAATATTTTTTTAGATCTGGGTAATGATTAAGCAGCCTCTGTTTGACCTCATAGGCTGTGTTGTCTAAAAAAGAACGGCCCTTAGGGGTTAAAACACGTCCTTTTCCTCTTATTTTCATGACTAGTCCTGCTTTTTCCAGTTGCTGTAGGGCTTTACGTACAATAGCTCCGCTACCACTGCGGGCATGATATGGTTTTGATCCTCGGTCACGTTTTCCTCCGTATTCGCTACGTAAACGTTCTACTCCAATGCCATTGTTGATGTATATCTTACGAAGAATAGAGGCACATCTGGTATACCACCAGTTTTTCTCCATTGGTGGGTTCTCACGTGGTATGCCTGTTCTAACAAAGCTGCTCCACTCCGGAGGAACAATAGCTTTTTCGCTCTGCAGTTTTTTTGTAACGGCATCAATCAGATCCTTGGCTGGAACATCATACACTGTTGTCATGTTTGTTCTTTTCCCTCACATCAATATATCCTCTTAAGTCAAGTCTAATGTTTTGTTCAGATACGTAAACCTCTTCTTTTTTGAGGACCCCCATTGGGGGTTTTGGATAGGGATAATAAATGATATGTTATATAAGTATAGCGGAAAACATATTTCTTTTTACCATTATTAATAAAATTATAATTATTTTATAAAGTTTTTTTCTTTTAGAACAGAAATATTATTTTTTAGAAATATTTTATTTCTTTGTATGGGGTTTTAATGGGATGCGCATATATTTTCTGCAATTAAAGCATTGAATGATGATTCTTCCTCTGTGAATCCTAAATCTACAATTGACGCCTGGTAGCAGGTATCTGTAGCAATGTTTACAAAAAAATCGTTTAAAACCTCTGGGGATAGGCACTAGATATCGCATTGAGATTTTTCTAGCTAGCTCTACATATCTATTGGATAGATCGAATCTGCCGGAGAGAGCATATTTTTCAGCTAGCTGAAACAGCCATCTAATACGACCCTTAGCTATCTGCTTCTGAATCCTTTTTTCCCGTGCATTTCTTCTTCTTGACATTAAAAAAGCACGATCCTATGAAAAAAACCAGTTTTAAGGTAAATACATTTCCCTTGTGTTTACATAAGTTTTCTTGTTTTTTATAAAATCAGATGTTTTTTCATTCGGGATGAAAAATAATAAGAGGTGATGGGGAGATAAAACTTTTTATAGAGTGACTCCCCAATTCTTTTTTTATTTTTTCTTCAAATATGGAAGACCAGTTCTTTTGTTTACACCAACAGTGTAGCCAGCTGGAAGATCACAGGGTGTTCCACTCTTAGGAGTTCTCTTGCTGAAGAAGTAGATTGTTTGTGTCTTCCCACCTTTAAGCTTTACATCCCTTGTGTAAAGGGTCCAACCTTCATGTGTGTATGCCATAAGACACCTCCTTATGGGGAATGTATATCTAATGATTTAAACTTTTCCTTATTTTCCTCCTAAAAAATTTTTTTTGGCATATCACAGATGTTTTCGATTAATCTTTTTATAAAAAAACTGATTGGAAAGGACAATGTGGAGACTCTATTATTTATAGCCCTAGATTTAATTTGTTTGGGGAGGGTTGAATAGTAGATGGGCCTAAGTGTTTTGGGTGTGAGGTGGAATTGGTGAAAAGAGCCGGTAGTTGTCGCCCCCCAATTAATAAAATATCCTATTATTAATTTGTTTTTTTGTTTGTTGGAATCTAATTTGAGGTTTTAAACATTTTCGGAATAATCAAAAAAGAAATTTTTTGCCAATTATATAGCTTTTAGGTACAAACATTTTTGTATGAGTATTTTAGATATTTTTTTTGAAAAGAGGTTTTATTATGTCATCTGGGGAATTGGTGTTTGTCGGTCTTGGATTGTATGATGAAGAGGATATTTCAGTTAAGGGACTGAGTTTGATTAGGGGTTGTGATAGGGTTTTTGCTGAGTTTTATACCTCTCAACTAGTTGGTACAAATATTGGGAGGATCGAGAGGCTTATTGGAAAACCTATTGAGGTTCTATCTAGGGATGAGGCTGAGCGTGGTGATAGGGTTCTTAAGTCTGCGTTGAAGGACAAAACTGTTTTTTTGACATGTGGTGATCCAATGATTGCTACTACTCATGTTGATCTCCGTCTGAGAGCTGTTGAGAAGGGTATTAGGACAAGGATTGTCCATGGTAGTAGTATAGTTACTGCTGTTCCAGGTCTGCTGGGTTTGCAGAGTTATAAATTTGGTAGAGCTACATCCTTGGTGTTTCCTGATAAGAATTATTCTCCAATAAGTCCATATTATGTTGTCAAAAACAATAGGGAGATGGGTTTGCATACTCTAGTTTTTCTTGATATTCATGCTGAGAAGAAGAGGTATATGACCGCTAATGAGGGGATGGATATTCTGCTTGATATGGAAAGGAATGTTGGTGATGGTGTTTTTGATGAGGATAGTGTTGTTTGTGTGGTTGCACGGGCAGGGTCATCTGATCCATTGTTGAGAGCTGATAGGATCTGTGTTTTGAGAGAACAGGATTTCGGGCATCCTTTGCATACAATTGTTGTTCCTGGTAGGCTTCATTTTATGGAGGCTGAGGCTCTTGTTAGGTTAGCTGGTCTTCCTAAAGAGTTGGCTGGAAAATTACAAAAACTATAACTATAGGTTATTGTTATTAGGGGGTCTAGGTGGAGATATTCAGGGATTTGGATGCAACAGAAAAACAACAGTAATGGTGTTGGGATCATCTATGGGGACGTTGGGTCTACTGAGTTTAATTTTAGAGTAGATGATCATAACCTGCGTAAGTTTGATTACGTAGCTGCTCCTCATAAGGAGGGTTATATACTTGCTCAGGTTATGGACATTAGAAGGTATTCTGATCTTTCTTTTGATGATGCAAGAAATCTTTCTAGCACAGGTGAGATACCATATATTGAGAGTGATCTATCTGCATATGCTGATGTTATTGGATATAGGGATAGTAAGGGGTATTTGCAGGTTCCTCGTACACCTTTTGAGGCCGGTAGTAGGATAATACGTGCTGATGAGGGTTTTATAAGACATGTGCTTGGACTGCATGCTGATAGTGAGAGCGGTGCATATATTGGTTTGTTGAAGGGACATAATCTTCCGGTGTATCTAAACATAGATTCTTTGGTTCAGAAACATATATGTATACTTGCTAAGACCGGTGGTGGTAAAAGCTATGCATGCGGTGTTTTGGTTGAGGAGTTGTTGAAAAAGAAGATACCGATGGTTATAATTGATACACATGGAGAGTACACCTCTCTGCGTCATCCAAATAAGGATAAGAAAGAGCAGAGAAACATGAAGAAGTTCAATGTAAAGCCACATGGGTATCCCAATCAGATCGTCGAGTACTCACCTCTTGGTGGACGTGGAAATGTTAATCATCTGACATTGAATGGTTTGAATTTAGAGGCAAGAGAGATAATTGATTTGTTATCTGCAAAGCTATCAGGACCACAGATAGGGGTTCTATATCAGGCTATCAAGGAGATAAAAGAATACAAGCAGTTTTATACTATAAGAGATATAATAGAGGCTGTTAATCGTAGTAAAAGCAGTGCACGATGGAATGTAATAGCCTCGCTGGAGTCACTTGATTCCATAGGTGTTTTCCATGAAAATGGCACCCCCACGGAGGAACTGGTTAGGAAGGGAAAATGTTCTGTAATAAACATGCGTGGAGTCCCACCTGATATTCAGGATGTTGTGGTTGCTCGTCTGACCAAAGAGCTTTTTGATGACCGTAAAGCTGGGAAAATACCGCCTTTTCTACTGATAGTGGAGGAGGCTCACAACTATTGCCCCGAGAGGGGATTTGGAACAGCTGTATCTTCTAACATGTTACGAACTATTGCATCTGAAGGAAGAAAATTTGGTATGGGTCTCTGTATCGTGAGTCAGAGACCCGCGAAGGTTGACAAAAACATTATATCGCAGTGTAACACGCATATCATACTCAAGGTCACCAATCCTAATGATCTAAAAGCCATAATACAATCTGTGGAGGGACTTACAAGTCAGACATACAATGAGATACAGCGTCTACCAGTGGGTGTGGCATTGATCTCAGGTGCTTCTCTGCAGATACCGATAATGACGGAGATCCGTACTCGGGAGACCAGTCATGGTGGCAAATCAGTAAACATATTCAAAGATGGTGACAAGGTAGATGAATACAAATATACATCAAAAATACCAAGAACACCGCCTCCACCACCATCACTTCCTAAGAAACAGGAGCCAACATCGTCAATGATGTCTGAGATGTTAGAGACCACTAAGAAAACTAATGCAACAGAAAAAGCGGTTACTGTAAACAGAGTAGCAAAGAGACTGGGATGGGTGTCCACAGACGATCCGGATGAGACAATACGTATACTATCAAAAGAAGCAGAGAAGATGAAAGAAAATGTTTACAAATATCTGGAGTCACTGGTTAGACTTGGTAAAAAATTCTGCCATATGGAAAACCCAGAATGTATAAGATGCCCGATGAACAATGTCTGTAAATATAGAGCGGCAAAAATGAAAAATAAAAAGAAAATCTTATTCATTAAAAAATAAAAAATACATTTTGGTTTTTTTATGGGCAAAAAAACAGTTGCAGCATTCATAGTTATACTGATAGCAGTGGTGGCTGGCAGTGGATGTATAGAATCATTGATAGACCTTCCAACAGTTTATCAGACTCATCCTGTTAGGATCCGATATATGCTTAGATATGGTTATAACATAAGCTGCAGCGGTGCTGGTGAGTATGAAATAAAATATTTGTGCAACAAACCCAGTGTTGCATCTGGAAACATAACAGTTGCCGAAATATTGTATCAGAAAGACTATGAACATGTAGAATTGGTGAACAACAGTTTTATAAGATGGGATATAAAGAGTAGCGACAGTAGCAGCTATGAGCTGGGGATAAACATTTATGTTGATGCCGAGAGTTTGATGGTTTCTGATCTAAATGGAGAAAAAGCTTTTTCCATAAAGCAGATAAAACTCATGTATCCTGGTTTGGTGGATCAGTACTGTCATCCGCAGTCCATGGAAAATAAGACATACATAGACCCGGATCATGTTGTGGTCAAGACTGTGGCTGAGAATATAGTGGATGGTTTGGATACAGACAACTCCTTTGTTGTCGCCAAGATGCTTTTTATATGGCTTAAGGAAAACACTAGATATGAGAAACATGAGGAGGATAAAGCATTGCCGCAGCCAGCAAATCTAACCTATGAGCTCCGCTCAGGAGACTGCGATGACCTCTCATATCTATATATATCATTGTGCAGAGCAGTAGGTATACCAGCACGTCTTATAAGAGGTTTTTTGATAAAAGAAGATAGAAATGGCAGCGTGAATGTTTTTCCACATGCATGGACAGAGGTTTTTGTGGGTGGAAACCTGGGGGATAATGGTTGGATACCTGTTGAGTGTGCTGGTAGTGGCGGTAGTGTGAAAGCTGATGTCCATCAAAACTTTGGTTTGGAGGATTGTTTTCATCTACGTTTGTTTGTGGATGATGGGAGCAATGAGTCTCTTAACATCTCATCATCTGGACCACAAGTGTTTTACGAACAAGGTATGCAGGTAGACATGTTTTCTTTTGCTATGATCACGGGATATGAGAGTT
>QMSS01000044.1 GCA_003649715.1 Thermoplasmata archaeon | reverse complement strand
TGACGCTCATAAATGTTCCAAAAAACAGTATACCACATGAATGGAAAGCAAAAGAATACACCATAGTAGAAGGAGATGATCCCTATCAGATTGCGAGTAAAATAGCTCTCAATGACTGGGAATATTCGGACAATGCTGTTATAGCTGTTATACAAAAAGAATTTGAAAAACCAGAGAACCACACTCAGAGGGTGATATCAGGGAAATTCCCAGCAAATCTAGATGTTAAAATTGAAAGTTTTAGAATAGTTAAAACAAATAAAATCAACCCACAATACAAAGAGTTTGTAGTACCAGAGGGATATAAATTCATAAAAGCCAGATGTTGGTACCCATCTTTTTATCTAAATATTAACCCCCCAATACCCGGGTTTGAAAGCGCTGTAAGAATGACTATACCCCCAGGTGACAGAGATATACAGCTATACTGCTATTATGACGGAAATTGGATGCAGGTACAAGCAACTGAGGGATGGAACGCACAAGAAGGTATGGATACAGATAAAACATCATCCTATGTATATAAAAGTGGTAAATGGAGAGTTGGATTAACTGATACACCGACCAAAAACCCTTTTATAAAATATTTTTCTAAAAACAGTAAATCCATGGATCTTAACTTAGAACCACAAAAGAAACGCAGCCTCCTCAGAGGAATAATAGAATTTGGCAGATATGGAAAACTGATCGATGTACTTAGGAATCTCAAAGAAGTAAATTACAAAATTGATATAGAAATGTATCCAGGTACACAACTAGAAATACCAGATATACCACCCTTCGGATGCAGGAATGTAAAATTTAAACTTTCATGGGATAACCCAAATGTTCAACTTGGTTTTTCCATAATAGGACCAAGCGGAGAAGAAATATTCTCCTCATTGGACAAAAAAAATGTAGACCCAACAGAAATACATTTGAGTGGATTGGGAGAATGCCCACAAGGTGAAAAATATAGAATATGCGTGTTTACTACAGAAAAAACCCCAGGTGAACCATTCAACTTCAAGATAGAATACTCATGGGACCAGAACTTCTCCAGAACTCAAGGTGATTTACTAGCATCTGCAACTGAGGGAGCAATTCTTGCATCTATTTTAAATTCACCTCTTCTCTATGTGTCACCCTCAAAACTTCCTAGTTCAACGATTGATGCATTGCAGAAACTCGGTGTCAAAAAAATTTATGTAGTAGATCTTGGGAAGCACATGTCTATTGAAACAAAAGACAAACTGAGAAAAATTGCCAGTATCAAAGAGTACTATGAAGATTATCAAAAAATTTATGATGTAATCATGAAGAAAACATCTAAAAATGATATTATTTTTTCAACCATTAATCCATGGGACAAATGGCAAGTTGGGGTCCTGAAACCTGGGGAGGAAACACCTAATGCATTATTCATAGGACCCGCTGCTTACATAGCTGCTCATCATGGCAGCCCAGTTTTGCTTATTGATAATCATCCAGAACTCTCCTCTGCAGCTGTATGGCATACAGAGTTTTGGAGAAAACATTCCAATGGACTCACAGACCCATCTGTAGCTAGTATGTATCTAACAGCCAAACGTGTATATAATTTCCTAGATAAATACGGTTTTGATCAAAATGGAGCTGAGACTATAATAACAATCGCAGGTCAGTATGAACTAGGATTTTCATGGGATAGAGCATTTGTAGGTAAAGCCATGCCAGGTAGATTTTTTGGATCACCAGTAGACATTTCATACTGGATAACACGGAACATATTTTATCCAGCTTTAATATTTCAAAACCCTGCAGCAACTAGCGTCAATGGTGTAGAACTTATTAATGGGAGTAAAAGCCATAGACGTTTTCCATTCTGGGGAAAGCTAGGGTTAAAAATTGATAGACCGTCACAGAAAGAACTTTTAAAATATCCTGTACTAGATACGTTGATATGCTATGAACATCGTTTTAACGAAAGAGCAAGTAAATATTGGGGATTCAAGTACATAACCGCTGATGGAAAAATACCTGGGGAATCAATATCGATGAATCCAATAGATGAAGGAGTAATGGAAAAAATCAATGGAGAAAAGGGTGCATTTGTACCTGACTTGAGTTGTTCAGAAGTACAGCCTTTTTATCTTAAAAAAGCAGGATACAATACAGTTTTTTCAACCAATTTTGATGCGAATATGTACAATCTCAACAAGGGAGTGCTACTGTGGATGGTGAACACTCATGGTGGGCCATTCAATGGTGGTCTGCTAATGTTTTGGGATGTAGCAAAGAAAAACCCTCAGGGATATCCTCCTATACCTCTTGCAGGTTACAACAAAGAAACAAATCCATGGAGAGCGTATGAATGGTTGATGGGATCAACAGCAGAGCCAGATACAATGACTTCTGAAATACATGGTGTACTTCCAGCATTATTTGGAAATCCTAACCCCCGGGGATTGCGTTTTCTTATAACCGCATTGGACTGGGCATGGGCAAAAAAACCATACCTGGACCTTGTTAGCAAAATTGCAAATCTGCCACTTATAAGATTTTTTGCTCCGGAATGGCTCAAAGATACTGACGACTACTATGATGGGGTAATAATTACTGTTCTACTTGGACGATTTGGAACATCCTGGTACAATGGCATACAAATTGATGATGCATTAGATAATATTCATTCAGTTGGAGTGAGCAGCGTCGCATGTCTTCCTGCTGGAAAATATCTTCATCTAACGCTCGTGAGACATGGATCTGTATTTCAGATAATGGATCCGTGGCCCACATCATGGTACTCCTCTGTCTGGCAAGATGAGTTTCCAAGAGGAATTGCTTTAGGTCAAACCATTGGAGAAATCTACAAAGAAGGAGTAAGTAAGGTCGGTATTCTATATGTAAATGATCCTGAACCACAATGGTGGTGGGATATAATGGAAAATGTCGTATTATTCGGTGACCCTAATCTCCGAATATGGTCTCCTAGCACAAAATATAGTAGTAAAAATCATTGGACTGTAGAAGATGTACAACCACTTAGATATGATGTATACACTGACTTTAACATCAGTGGGCACACACCGTTTGGTGCAAAACAGCATCCTCATGAAAAAATACAATCCATCTGGGAACAATACCTATGGATAATAATCATAATCGTTATCATAATAGCAGCATTAGTAGCCAGTGTTCTGATAAGACGGAGAAGATAAAAAAGATAATTTGCGGAAGAAAAATTATCTTTTTATTCCATCCTATTTTTTTCTAAACTAAGTTGGATGCTAAATTTTTGGATGATTACCAAGAATTTTTATAGTATCAAATTTATCAAATTAATTTAGATTGAGGTTTAGTCGAGGGGATAAGTTTTTTGAAATGTTGTCTGTTTTGCTGATATGGGAAAGTCTATGAAAAAATATATAGATCCTTGGAGTTCAACTATGTATCAGGACTATACGCGGCTTCGTGATGAATTTGGTATACAGGAGTTTGATGAGAGTCTATGGCGGGATCTACCCAGTCCTCATCGTCTTCTCCGCAGGGGCGTGGTTTTTGGTCACAGAGATTTTGAGATAATACGGGATGCTGTTCTCAGTGGAAAATCATGGGCTATTTTGACTGGTCTTATGCCATCTGGTAGAATGCATCTTGGTCATAAGATGGTGATAGATGAAGTTATATATTATCAGAGTATTGGTGCAGATGTTTTTATTGCAGTAGCAGATATTGAGGCATTTGCGACACGAGGATACTCATTGGAGGAGACAAGAGAGTTTGCATTGAATGAATACATTCCAAACTACATTGCATTAGGATTGAAACCAGAGAGATGTCATATATATTTCCAGTCGGAGAATCAGGATGTAAAGGATCTGGCGTATATTCTTGGAAAAAAGGTGAATTGGTCGCAGATGGTGGCTACATATGGTTTTGATGGATCAACTAATATGACACATATTTTCTCACCATTGATACAGACCGGTGATATACTGCATGTTCAGTTGGAAAAATACGGAGGGATTAGACCC
Source organism: Thermoplasmata archaeon (assembly GCA_003649715.1). Lineage (GTDB taxonomy): Archaea > Thermoplasmatota > E2 > DHVEG-1 > DHVEG-1 > B82-G9. The sequence goes on along the minus strand of QMSS01000044.1, from coordinate 6,489 downwards.
ACGTTGGTTCCTGTGGGTGTAGATCAAGATCCGCATATACGTTTGAGTAGAGACATAGCGCAGGCTCATAGGCTGTATAGTACAATTCTCACAAGAGATAACAAGATAGGGGTTTTTGTTAAGACGGATAGAGATGTAAAGAAGCTGTTGGATGATGCAGAAAAAGAGCTGAGTTTAGCTGGATTTGAAAAACTAAGGCGTATCACAGACTATAAGGCGATTTATATAGATGATGCAGAGAAGATGGATATACCAAGAATCAACGAGTTGCTTGCTAAGACAGAAAAAAAGTTTGGCGGCTATGGTTTTCTGCAGCCATCAGCAACCTTCCATAGGTTTATAACAGGATTAGATGGTGAAAAAATGTCGTCATCTAATCCTGGTGGTGCTATATTTCTTACAGATTCTCCAGAGGAGGCAAGGAAAAAGATAATGAATGCAAAAACAGGTGGTGGGGTTAGTCTGGAGGAGCAAAAGAAGAAGGGAGGAAAACCTGAGAAATGCATGGTGTATGAGTTATTTTTGTATCATCTGATAGAGGATGATAAAGAGTTGGAAAAAATATACCGTTTGTGTAGGAGTGGAGATAGAGTGTGTGGTGAATGTAAAAAACATGCTGCTATGCTGATGGAGCAGCTGCTTTTGGATTTAGCAGAGAAAAGAGGGGCTATGAGAGATGAAACAAAGTTGTACCTTCAATAGAAAGGGGAAAAGGTTGAGGGGTACAAAAAAATTGGTTGAAATAGCTTAGCTGTATGAGTTGTATATCCCATCTTCGTAGATCATTTTTTCTAGTTTGATGTCAAGTTCTTTGTGTTTTGCTGACAAAATGTCTTTTAGGTGGCTGAAGGTGTCTTTTGATGTTGAGGCGTATCCCCTCACAGGCATCTTTAGCCCTAGATCATATTTTCCTTTTATTGCTGCATCAAGTATTTTTTGTGGATGTATTCCTTTTTCGATGTTTTTTAGTATTTTTCTGATGTTGCCCTGTATTATGCCGAAGTCTCCTGTTTTTTTGTTTATCATATTCTCTATGTCTTTGTCGATGTGTCTAGCTATTTTAGCTCCTACTCCTTTTATATCAAATGGGTTTTTTTGATATTCTTTGAGTAGGTAGATCCCTATACGGGGGTTGAAGATGTAGTAGTCATATGATAGTAGTTCTTCATCTCTTCCAAATGCTGCCTTCCATCCAGTTGGGTGTTTTTTTGCATCTCTGATTATGTCATTTAATATCTCATTTCTTGATTTTATCTTCACGTGATATCTCATCCTTTTTATGTGTTTGTTAGTATATGAAAATAACGTTTTTTTTGGATCTAGGTTTTTTTGATTTTAGGATGTGTGTTTTTTTTGAGTGGATTTTGTCTGGTTTTTTTTCTTTGTTTGATAAAAACTTTTATTATTTGTTTTCTTATTCGGATAGGAAGATAGTGGTGAGTGGTTAGAGGAGTGTATTTTGTGCTATGCATGGTATAAAGCGTGTGGTGATACCGGTTGATAGGTCGGATGCCTCGAAGGTTGCTACTGAGCAGGGTGCTTATTTGGCTAGGTTGCTTGGTGTGGATGTGGTTATAATAAATGTTAGTGATTCTCATAGGTTTGTGGCTTCTGTGGCTATTGAGGAGAGGTTGATGAGGGAGAATGAGGCTGCTCTTGAGGAGTTTAGGAGGATAGCGGAGGCTGTGGGTGTGGGTGTGAATGTTACTACGAGGTTGGTTGTGGGTGTTCCTGCTGATGAGATTGTTAAATTTGTTAGGGATGATGATCTTATTGTGATGGCTAGTCATGGTAAGAAGGGGATTGATAGGTTTTTGTTGGGTAGTGTTTCTGAGGAGGTTTTACGTCGTGCGCCTTGTTCTGTTATGATTATAAAGCCGAATGTTTCTGGTGGTGTTCCTCTTATGTAGTTTTTTTTCTTCTAGTGTTGTTTCTTTTTTTCTTTGTCGTCTTTTATTTTGTAGTCTGCATCTATGGTTTTGTTGTTTCCTGATGATGGATGTCCAGTCCATGTTTCGTTTTTGTTTTTTTCTTCTTTTTGTTGTTGGTATTGTTGTGCTGCTTGTTGGTAGATTGTTGTTGATGCTTTTTGTATGGCTTGTGATAGTTTTTCTGTTTTGTCTTTTATTTTTTGTGTGTCGTCTCCTGTGAGTGCTTCTCTGAGTTCTTTTAGTGCTTTTTCTATGTTTTCTTTGTCTTCTTTTGTTATTTTGTCTTTGAGTTCTTTTAGTGTTTTTTCTGCGGTGTGTGCCATTGCGTCGCCATTGTTTCTTATTTCTATTTTTTCTTTTCTTTTTTTGTCTTCTTCTTCGTGTTCCTTGGCTTCTTTTTTCATTTTTTCTATTTCTTCTTGTGATAGTTTGGTTGATCCGGTGATTCGTATGGATTGTTGTTTTCCTGTTCCGAGGTCTTTTGCTGATACGTTTAGTATGCCGTCTGCGTCTATGTCGAATGTTACTTCTATTTGTGGTATTCCTCTGGGTGCGGGTGGTATTCCGTCTAGGTGGAATCTTCCTAGGCTTTTGTTGTCTGCGGCCATGGGTCTTTCTCCTTGTACTATGTGTATTTCGACGCTGGTTTGGTTGTCAGTGGCTGTTGAGAATATTTTGCTTTTTCTTGTGGGTATGGTGGTGTTTCGTGGTATTAGTTCGGTTGCTATTCCGCCGAGTGTTTCTACGCTTAGTGTTAGTGGTGTTACGTCTAGTAGTACTATGTCTTTGTCTATTTCTCCGGAGAGTATTCCTGCTTGTATTGCTGCTCCTATTGCGACGCTTTCCATTGGGTCGACGTCTCTTTTGGGTTTTTTTCCGAATATTTCTTCTACTTTTTTTCTTACTAGTGGTATTCTGGTGGTTCCTCCTACTAGTACTATGTGGTCTATGTCTTCTGGTTTTAGTTTTGCGTCTTTTAGTGCCTGTCTGCATGGTTGTTCGGTTTTTTCGACTATGGGTGTGATTATTTCTTCGAATTTTGCGCGTGTGATTTTTGTTTCTAGGTGTTTTGGTTCGTTGTTTGTGATGGTTATGTAGGGTAGGTTTATTTCGGTTTGTAGTGTTGATGACAGCTCTATTTTTGCTTTTTCTGCTGCTTCTAGTAGGCGTTGTAGTGCTTTGGGGTCTTTTCTTAGGTCGATGTTGTGTTGTTTTTTGAATTCTTCTGCTATGTAGTCTACTAGTGCTTGGTCCATGTCTGATCCGCCGAGTTGTGTGTCTCCGTTGGTGGATAGTACTTCGAATACTCCTTCGCCTACTTCCATTATGGTTATGTCGAATGTTCCGCCTCCTAGGTCGTATACTGCGATTTTGTGGTCTCCTTCTTTATCTAGGCCGTATGCTAGTGATGCAGCGGTGGGTTCGTTTATTATTCGTCTAACGTTTAGGCCTGCTATGGCTCCGGCGTCTTTTGTTGCCTGACGTTGGTCGTCGTTGAAGTATGCTGGTACTGTGATGACAGCGTCTTTTATGGTTTCTCCTAGGAATTCTTCTGCATCTTTTTTTATCTTTTGTAGTATAAATGCAGATATTTGTTCGGGGGTGTATTCTTTTCCTCGGATTCTTACTTTTTCGCCGGTTCCCATTTTTCTTTTTATACGTTGTATTGTTCCCTCGGGGTTTGTGACTGCCTGTCGTTTGGCTGCTTCTCCAACAAGCATTTCGCCGTCTTCAGTGAATGCGACTACGGAGGGGAAGTATGGTTGTCCCTCGGCGCTTTTGATTATGGTTGGTTTTCCTCCTTCGATTATGGCTGCCTCAGAGTTTGTTGTTCCTAAGTCTATCCCTATGATCTTTCCCATTGTTTATATCACCCCCAAAATATTTTTTTTATGGTTTTTTTCTAAAACATAATTTTATTTCAATTTGGTTTTGTTTTTTTCTTTTTTTGACATACTATAACCTGAGAGGGTCTTAGTAGTTTGTCTCCGATCATGTAACCTTTTTTTACCTCCTCTACTATGATTCCCTCTCTACAGTCATTTTTTTCTATTGTGGAAATTGCATGGTGGATGTTGTGATCGAATGGTTTTCCTATGCATTCAATGCTTTTGATGTTTTCTTTTTCAAGTAGGTTATTGAGGTTTTTTAGTATGATTTTTAATCCTTCTTTCGGGTTTTTATCTTCGTAGGCTTTTTGTAGTATTTCATGAAGATCGATTAACTCTGATAGATATTTTTTTTTGGTTTCCTCCTCCATGTTGTGTAGTTCTTTTTCCATTCTTTTCTGGTAGTTCTGGAAATCAGCGTATGCGCGGAGTAGTTTGTTTTTTTTCTCTTTAAGTTCTTCTTGAAGTTTTTGTATTTCTTCCTCGAGTTTTTGTATTTTTTTTTGTAGTAACTCAGTTTTTTCCTTGTCGGATGTTTTCTTTTTTACACTGGTTTTTTTTTCTGACATGTTTGTATTTGTTTTTTGAAAAAAATAAAAAAATTTTTGAGGAAAATTTTTTGAGTTCACTGAAGGGTGTGACGTCGTGGTTTTTTGCTTTTTTTGTTGTCACTGATTGGATTGTGTTCTTTTAGTATTCATCCATTCCGCTGCTACCTGGTATACCGCCGCCTGGTCCACCACTGCCGCCAGGTCCGCCGGTGCCTGGTGTTGTGGTTTTAGCGGCGATTACGTCGTCGATCCTTAGTATCATGGTGGCGGCTTCTGATGATGTTCTTATTTCGTTTACACTTACTCGTAGTGGTTCTATGACATTGTTTTTTAGCATGTCGCTGACTTTTCCGTTTATCACATCGATACCTGCGTATTTGTTTCCCTTTTTGTGTATACGGCGCATTTCTAGCATCATGTCGATTGGGTCTAGACCAGCGTTTTCTGATAACGTCTTAGGTACTACTTCGACTGCATCTGCGAATGCTTCGATGGCCATCTGTTCTCTTCCACCGACAGAGGGTGCGTATTCTCTTAGTGCCATTGCAACTGCGGTTGCTGCAGCGCCTCCACCTGCGGTCATTTTTCCGTCTTCAAGTGCTACTTTGACTACGAATAGTGCGTCATGTATTCCACGTTCAAGTTCATCTACTATGTGTTCTGTTCCACCGCGTATTAGTATGGATACTGCCTTGGGGTTTTTGCAGTCTGTCACAAATGTCATTTTGTCGTCGCCGATTTTTTTCTCTTCTACGGTTCCTGCTTTTCCAAGGTCTTTTGGTGATAGGTCATCTAGGTTTGCTACTATTTTTGCACCTGTTGCTTTAGCGAGTTTTTCCATGTCGCTTTTTTTGGCGCGTCGTACTGCATAGATTCCTTCTTTGGCTAGGAAGTGTTGTGCTATGTCATCGATTCCTTTTTGGCAGATTAGTACGTTTGCACCACTTTTTTTGATCTTGTCTACCATTTTTCTTAGCATTGCTTCTTCTTCGTCGAGGAATGCCTGAAGCTGCGATGGATCTTGGATTTGTATTCTAGCGTCTACCTCTGTTTTCTTTACTTCTAATGCTGCGTTTACCAGTGCAATCTTTGCATTTTTTATGAGTCTGGGCATACCCTCGTGTACACGTTCTTTGTCTAGTATTATACCTTTTATGATTGCTGTGTCTGTTATGCTGCCGCCCTGTTTTTTCTGTATCTGTATGTTATCCATGTCAACCACGGTTTTGCCATCTATTTTTTCAGCGACGCTGGTTACTGCATCTACAACTACATCGGCGAGTAGTTCTTTTGCAGCGCTTGCTCCTTTACTGGCCATAGAGGTCATTGCAATGTTTTTTAGAATTTTTTTGTCTCCTTCTTTTATGGGTATAGCCATTTTGTCTAGTACTTCTACTGCTTTGTCTGCAGCCATTTTGTATCCGCGTGTTATGACTGTTGGATGGATGTTTTGTTCTAGTAGCTCACCAGCATATCGTAGTAGCTCACCGGTTAGTATGACTGCTGTTGTGGTTCCGTCACCGCATTCTTCGTCTTGTGATTTTGCTACTTCTACGATCATTTTTGCTGCTGGATGTTCTACGTCGATTTCCTTTAGAATGGTTGCTCCGTCGTTGGTTACTACTACGTCTCCCATTGAGTCTACCAGCATTTTGTCCATGCCCTTGGGTCCGAGGGTTGTCTTTACCGCATCAGATATTGCACGTGCTGCCATTATGTTGTTCAGCTGTGCTCCTTTTCCCTTTTCTCTTTTGGTTCCCTCTTTTAGTATTATTATAGGTTGCTGTCCTGTCATCATATTTTTTTATACCTCCTCCAGTTTTTTAAAGTAAAAACTGGGAACGGTATATTAACACTTCTATATAAAGTTTTCTATGATGTCCAGTAGTTCCGAAGGTACCCTAAGATAAGAGAATTTCAGGATAGAAACAGTGTATAAATAGGTTGTGATATGGAGAAAAACAGGCTTTCTTATCTGTTGGAGATAAAAAATAGGTGATTTTCACTAAAAAATAGAGAATATAAGTCTATTCTAAATTAATTAAGGAGAATAAAGAATAAAGTATTGACTTGAGGAAACATGTTATCCTCCTCCTGGATCTATTGTGTAGAGTATGG
>QMSS01000043.1 GCA_003649715.1 Thermoplasmata archaeon | reverse complement strand
TTTTCTCCCTTGTTGATTTGGAGGATACGAAGGTTCTGGGAGATTTTTCCTGAGACAGCGAGTATTAAAAGCGTTGAGAGATGGTCAGAAGCTTTTGCAGGGTTTACTAATCTCTTTAGAGGTTGTTAAGTTGACAGTCTCGCTACTAATACCATCCTAAATCTCTTCTTCTTTTTTTTATAAATATTTTACATCTCCATTTCGTATCCTAAGGATTTCACCTCGGGTGTTTTCAAGTAGTAAACAGCCGTTTTCATCTACATCAACAACCATTCCAGTTGCTATCCGTGTTCCATCAACAACTTTTATCCTACAGTTTAACATGTTTGAAAAACATCTCCATTTTCTATGTACAAAATCTGGGTCGCCATCGATTATCTTACTGTAGTTTTCATCAAAAGACTTGATGATAGATCTTAAAATCTGGACTCTTGAAATCTTTGAGCCGATGGTTTGCGTCAACGTAGTTGCCTGGTTTCTTAGACTTTCTGGTAGTTCATTGTTTACATTGATTCCAATTCCTACTACAGCAGAGTTTATCCTATCAATCTCAGCATCTATCTCAGTGAGTATACCACAGATTTTCTTACCTTCATTAGTGAGTAAATCATTCGGCCATTTTATCGCCAGTTTAATACCGGTGACATGTTTGATCCCTTCAGCTACTCCAACAGATGCTGCCATTGTTAGTAGCATAGCTCTATGAGGTGGAATATTTGGATAAAGCACAACAGAAAACCATAGACCCCCCTCGGGTGAGAACCATTTTCTGTTCATCCTACCGCGTCCCTCATACTGAGTATCTGCAACAACCACTGTTCCCTCCTCAACACCATCCCCAATGAGTTTTCTAGCAAAAACATTAGTAGAGGAGAGGGTTTTAAAATGAAATATTCTTCTCCCAACAACACGGGTATGAAGACTATCCATCACCTCCTCTGGATATGGAATATCAGGTTTTGAAACAAGTCTATAACCCTTGTTCCTAACAGAGTCTATTATATACCCCTTCTTTCTTAGAATAGTTACTTGCTTCCAAACCGCTGCTCTGGAAACGCCAAGTATATCCGCCAGTTTCTCACCTGAGACAAAAGCATCTTCCCTTAGCAGACTAAGCAACCGCCTTCTCATACTCATCTACCCATGTGCCTCCCCATTTTTTTTCTTTGAAAACTATTAGTGGGATAGCTGAAAACATCAAACCAACCAACACAGCATCAACAACAGGAGAGCCTATATAAATCCATACAATAGAAATCAGACCACCCAGTATGAGACTCCAATACGCCCCTCTGCAGCTAACACCTGTTTTCCTCCTATAGAATCCAAAGATAATAGGGAGAGTAAGACCAGCTGTAAAAACAGTGTATGCAAGCTTCAATGTACTCACTATATCATGCATATAGAGAGATAAAAGCAGAGAGGCAAAGCCCACAGCTAGAATACCAGCTCTCGAAAACCAAATGTTACTTTTACGTGCTATATCAACACTTAGAATAGTTCCAGCTGACAACAAACAAGAATCAGCGGAGGAAATCATAACTGACACAAAGGATGCTAAAACAAAAACTGCTAAAACAGGGTTGAGATTAGACACTGCAGCTGGTATGACAAGCGATGTATCATCAATATCTGGATATAGAACAACTGCACATAAGGCAATTACTCCAATGGCAGCAGCAAAAACTAGTTTAACAACACCTGACAAAATACTTGATCGTCTAGCAACTATTTCATTCTTTGCCGATAAAATCTTTGAATATATATCAGGGCCAACAACATGTGGCATGATCATCATAAAGAAAAAAGATAAAACAGCTGAAAAACCTAAACCATGACTTACAGGAAATGACAAATGATCACTAGGCATACTGGATAAATATGGAAAAGCCTTGATAAATAGCATCGGGGCAGCTATCAGACATATCCCCACTATCATAATAATAAGCTGAATAAAATCCGTGTACACAACAGCATACTGTCCACCTAAAAGGGTATAAACAACAAAAACAGTTGTTACCACAATCAGTAAAACCTCAAAACCTAGGGGTATAAACACAGATAGTATAATACAAGTTGACTGCAGCAGTAGAGAAACCCAGGCTATTTCTGTTATGATTACCAGCACAGCAGCCGCAAATCTAACCCGAGTGTCAAAAAGATATCCCGTGATCTCGGGTAATGTGTAAAGCCCTGTTTTTCTAACCTTGTTTGCAAGAAAAAAACCTAGTATGATAAGCCCTAATGCTCCACCTATGTCTATCCATAGACCAGGTAATCCATACATATACACTAATGCTCCTGTTACAATAGTGGCAGATCCACCGACAACAGTTGCAGTAATTGTGCTAGTACATAGCAAGGTCCCAAGTTTTCTGTTAGCCAAGAAAAATCCAGGGGCTGTCCTTGCCTTAGTATGTGTATAAAAACCTATTAGTATCAAAACTGCAAAATACAAAATAAAAAACATGGATGCAACAGAAAAAACTCTCATTTGTAAACCCTAATACTGATATTGGTTTACCATTTATTTAATGGTTTTCCTAAAGTTTAAATCCCCTGCGCATGTTTTCCTATATAACTGGAAAGAAGGTTGTACATATGGAATGCGAAACATTAGAAATGACTCTCAGAGATCAGATAGCCTACATAACACTTAATAGACCTAGTAGGCTCAATGCATTTGATCTAACACTTGGTAGAGAACTCTATAATACACTATGTCAAATCAGCAATGATCCTAAGATAAGGGTTTTAATTATCAAAGGAACTGGCAAAGGTTTCTGCGGCGGAGGAGACGTCAAGGAGATGTACAACGCTGAAAACAAAACTCGTTTTCTAAGAGAACTCACGAGAGCTATACACAAATGTGTTATTGAGATAAGGAACATGCAGAAACCTGTTATAGCAGCGGTTAACGGAATCGCCTATGGAGCTGGTTTATCTTTAGCATTGGCCTGTGACATCATAGTTGCATCAAAAGATGCGAGGATGAGCACTGCATTTATAGGCATAGGTCTCACACCTGGTTGCGGAACACAATTCATCACCAACCTGGTTGGATACCACAGAGCATGTGAGCTGATATTTACCTCTAAAACCTTTACAGCTCAGGAGGCTCTTAGAATGGGTATTGTAAACAAGGTGGTAGATCCTGACATGTTAGATGATGCTGTTGAAGAATATGCCTTGATGTTAAAGAGAAATGCTCCCATAGCAATGGGTATGGCAAAAAAACTTATCAATGAAAGCATGAGAAACGATATGATCTCACATCTAGAGCTGGAAAGTCTCATGGCATCACAGTCAGCAGCAACACAGGACTTCGTAGAGGGGATAACCGCTTTTATGGAAAAAAGACAGCCTGTGTTTAGGGGGAAATAAAAAAAATGTGTTTTTTGTCGACAATTGCTGTAAAAATCCGTAGAAACATTTATGTAACCCACCATATAATCGAGCAGGCTGAAATATAAAAAAATGAATGGTCAATATTATACAAAAAACGAGATATAATGGCTATTAGGAGGAAAAAGAAGGCATGAAATATGACACATTACAGGTCACACAAACTGCGGATACCGTCACTATCACTTTGGATAGACCTGAGGTTCACAATGCAATGAATGAGCGGCTTATGAAGGAACTCATCCTTTGTTTTAAAAAATTAAATGCGGATAGAAATATTAGAGTGATTGTACTGACAGGCAATGGCAGATCCTTCTGTGCAGGTGCTGATCTCAACTGGATGAAAAGCATGGCAGGTTTTTCCAGAGAGGAAAACATTAGAGACAGCCGGATGCTGCTTGATCTCTATGAAACCATCTACAGTTCTCCTAAGCCCGTGATAGGACGTATAAATGGTCATGCATTTGGAGGAGGACTAGGTCTTGTGGCAGTATGCGACATAAACATCGCCATTCCAGATCTCAAATTTGCTTTTAGTGAAGTTAAGCTTGGTATCATACCAGCAGTTATATCGACATACGTGGTGAGACGCATTGGAACAGCTAATATGAGACGACTGTTTATAACAGGTGAAAGATTTAACTCATCATACGCAAAGGAAATAGGTTTGATAGACCATGTTATACCTGAGGATCAACTTGATTCTAAAGTCAACGAATATATCGATCTTATTAGATCATCTGGCCCTAAGGCTATACAGGAGATAAAAAAACTTGTTGATATGTATCTCAGAATGGATGCGGAGAGATACAAGGATTTTACTGTGGAAAAAATAGCTGAGTTACGTGTTTCTAATGAGGGTCAGGAGGGGATCAATGCTTTTCTGGATAAGAGAAAACCGAGGTGGAATTTGATTTGAAATTGTTCAGCAAAGTGTTGATAGCCAATAGAGGGGAGATAGCTGTTAGGATCATAAAGGCATGTCAGGAGATGAGGATAAAAACTGTTGCAGTGTATTCAGATGTTGACTCAAAGGCACCGCATGTCCAGATAGCGGATGAGACAGTTAATCTCGGTGACCCCACACCCTCTGAAAGTTATCTTAATATTTCTAAGATCATAGATGCAGCAGAATCTGTTGGAGCGGAGGCTATACATCCAGGATATGGTTTTCTCGCTGAGAATCCTGATTTCGCTCAGGCCTGTGAGGACTCTGGAATCAAGTTTATCGGAGCAAAACCAGAAGTCATAGCATTGATGGGGGACAAGATAAAAGCAAAAAAGACTATGGAAAAAGCAGATGTACCAGTTATACCTGGATATCATGGTCTTAGGCAGGACATATCCACTCTGGTTAAAGAGGGGAAAAAAATTGGTTTTCCATTACTTGTTAAGGCTACAGCTGGCGGCGGCGGTAAAGGCATGAAGATTGTACATTCTGAAGAATACCTAGAAGAGGCTATAGAAAGCGCAAAGAGAGAAGCAAAATCCGCATTTGGAAACGACAGCATATTTTTAGAAAAATATCTAGACAGACCTAGACACATAGAGTTTCAGATACTCGCAGATGAACATGGAAACATTGTTCATCTTTTTGAGAGAGAATGCTCAATACAGAGGAGACATCAGAAAATCATAGAGGAAACACCATCTCCAGTGATGACACCAGAGCTCAGAGACAGGATGGGCAGAGCAGCCGTAGCTGCCGCTAAGGCTGTAGGCTACACCAATGCTGGAACAATAGAGTTCATGGTTGATGGAGACCTCAATTTCTATTTTATGGAAATGAACACCCGTCTACAGGTAGAACATCCTATTACTGAGGCAACCACTGGCATAGATATCGCGAAATGGCAGCTACGCATCGCAGCTGGAATGGAACTCACACTCAAACAACATGAGTTAACACAACGTGGTCATGCAATAGAATGCAGAATATATGCTGAGGACCCATCTAATGGTTTTCTTCCAAGTATCGGTGTCTTGGAAAAAATAGAGGTACCAACCGGCCCCAACATCAGGAATGACACTGGTGTAGAAACAGGTATGGAGATAACATCATACTATGACCCACTTTTGTCCAAGCTAATAGTATATGGAGAAAACCGTGATGATGCGATAGACAAGATGATCTGGGCATTATCAAGATATGTGGTTCTTGGCGTGACAACTAACATACCTTTTCTCAGAAAGGTTCTAGAACATAAGGCTTTCAGAAAAGGTGATATCACCACCCATTTTATAGAAAATCATTTCAAAAACTGGACATTATCCAAAGATGGACTACCAGTTGACGCGCTAATAGCACTTGCAGTATACGACTCTATGCATCCAGGTAGAGAAGAGGTTGTTAGATACAAAGAGGCTGATCCTCATTCCCCATGGAGACATGCGGGTAGATGGAGAATAGGAGTATAAAAAATATGTTTATCAACTATGAACACAACAGCCATGTCTACAATATTGAGGTGGAACGAAAAAAAAACCAATACTTTGTAACCTACAACAACAACATCTACACTGTAGAGGCACATGAGATAAAACCAGGTTATCTTAAAATAAGACTTGGCGATAGAATTATCAAATGTGTCATATCTGAGAATGGAGATAACAGATTCGTATTTATCGATGGCGATGTGTTCAGAGTCAAACGTATCCAGCTAACAGGAATGAAAAAAAGCAGTAGAAAAGAAGGGGATCTAACATCACCTATATCAGGCAGAGTTGTGCGTGTCAAAACAAAAAAAGGAGATATAGTCAAAAAAGGAGATGTATTAATGGTTATAGAATCCATGAAAATGGAGTATCTCATTAGAGCGCCATATGATGGAAGGATAAAAAGGATTAATTTCAGAGAAAACGATCAGATAGACATGGGGGAGATCACTGTTGAGATAGAAAAAAAGAGGAAGAAACAATAATGATGGACAAAAATAAGAGGCCTGGTATCTTATGGATGTGATCGAAAGCCATATAAATACATCTAGCAAGGAGTTTAAAGAAAACTATGAACATTATGAGAGGCTTGTCAAGGATCTAAAAGAAAAAATCGCTAAGGCTGCAAAAGGAGGTGGAGAAGAAAAAATAAGACTCCATAAATCTCGTAACAAGATGCTGGTTCGAGAAAGAATAGAAGCATTGCTCGACCCCAACACACCATTTATGGAGTTCAACCCACTAGCCGCATATGACATGTATGACAACAAGGCGCCATGCGCTGGTATTGTAACTGGAATAGGAATCATCCATGGACGAGAAGTAGTCATAGTAGCAAATGATGCAACTGTCACTGGTGGAACCTACTATCCTATAACAGTGAAAAAACATCTGAGAGCGCAGGAAATAGCTATGGAAAACAACCTGCCCTGTATCTACCTCGTGGACTCTGGAGGAGCCTTCCTACCCATGCAGGATGAAGTGTTCCCGGACAGAGAACATTTTGGACGCATATTTTACAATCAGGCTAGAATGTCCGCCATGGGTATACCACAGATAGCTGTGGTTATGGGATCATGCACAGCAGGTGGCGCATATGTACCAGCTATGTCTGATGAAACAGTGATAGTAAAAGGAACTGGAACAATATTCCTCGGAGGACCACCACTTGTCAAGGCCGCAACAGGTGAAGAAGTAACCGCTGAGGAACTAGGCGGTGCAGATGTACACTGCAGACAAAGTGGAGTTACAGATCATTATGCAGAAAACGACATGGATGCTATCCGTATAACACGAAACATTGTAGAAAACCTTAATAGACCAGAAAAAACCCGTCTGGATGTTACAAAACCAGAGGAACCACTATATGATATAAAAGAAATCTATGGCATCATACCTAAGGATCTACGTAAACCCTTTGACGTCAAAGAAATCATTGCACGGATAGTCGATGGATCCAAGTTTCATGAATTCAAAGCATTGTATGGCACAACACTTGTATGTGGCTTCGCAAGGATCATGGGATATCCAGTTGGTATACTCGCAAACAATGGCGTACTCTTCTCTGAATCCGCTCTCAAAGGAACACATTTCATAGAAATATGCTGCCAAAGGAAAATACCACTTGTATTCCTCCAAAACATCACAGGTTTTATGGTCGGAAAACAATACGAAGCAGGTGGTATCGCAAAGGATGGAGCAAAAATGGTCACAGCAGTAGCATGCGCTCAGGTACCAAAATTCACAGTCATAATCGGAGGATCCTTCGGAGCAGGAAACTATGGTATGTGCGGCCGGGCATACAATCCCCGTCAACTGTGGATGTGGCCCAATGCACGTATATCAGTCATGGGAGGAGAACAAGCAGCTAATGTACTGCTAACAGTAAAACGCGACCAGCTATGGAGAAAAGGAAAAATATTAAGTGAGGAAGAGGAAAAAGCTATTAGAGATCCAATACTCAAAAAATATGAAAAAGAGGGAAGTCCTTATTACAGCACAGCTCGGATATGGGATGACGGCGTCATTGATCCAGCTGACACAAGAATGGTACTTGGACTTGGAATATCTGCAGCCTTAAACGCACCTATACCTGATTGGAAACCAGGTGTGTTCAGAATGTAAAAAAACAATTGAAAAACAAAAAATAGTAATTATAGTGTTAGAAGAATAAAAAAATTCGATTTTCTTCAACTTAGAAAATCAAACCATAAGTTGATTTCAAATGAAATTTGACGTAACCGTTGTTGGCGCTGGCCCTGCTGGTTCAACCACTGCAAAATTCCTCGCAGAAAAAGGAGTAAAAGTACTGTTGATAGATAAAGACAGATTCCCACGTGACAAACCATGCGGTGGAGGAATACCACTAAGAACCCTAAAAAGATTCAGATATCTAAGAGAAGAAGATGATCTAATAGACTCATATTTGTATGGCGGTTATGCATATTCCCCCTCATTAAAATATAGAGTGGAGTTACAAAAAAATGAACCTCTTCTCGCAATGGTTATAAGAAAAAAATTTGATCATGGATTAGTAAAACTAGCTGTTAACAGCGGAGCAGTTTTTATAGATAACAGGTCTGCTGAGGATATCAAAATACTAAGAGACAAAACTAGAGTCACGTTGAACAATGGAGAGCATATTGAATCTCAGATAGTTATTGGGGCTGATGGAATATGGAGTAATATCGCAAAAAAATCTGGGATGATACAAAACCGTAGAAACATATGCATATGTATATTTCAGGAATACCAAATGAGCAAAGAAATACTCGATCGGTTTTTTACTGAAAAGAGGCTAGGTTATCTGCACTTCAACATACAGGGCATCTGTGGATACGGCTGGGTCTTCCCAAAGAAGGAACGCATAAATATTGGTGTTGCTGAGTTTCAACATGCAGTAAAAAATAGACTAAAGAAAAAAATGAATCTAAAAGAAGTCTACACAATGTATATAAAAATTCTCAGAAAAACTGGTGTAATACCTGATAACATCAAGGTGGAGGAGGTAAAAGGAGCTGCATTGCCTATATACCCAGCTAAGAAAATATGTTCTAATAGAATCGTTCTATGTGGGGATGCAGCTGGACTGGCAAATCCAGCTACTGGTGAGGGTATCTATTATGCTATGTCGTCTGGTAAAATAGCTGCAGATGTTGTCACTAAATCTTTAGAGACCGGTGATACTAGTGCAAAGTTTTTGTCTAGATATCAACAGATCTGGGAGAAAGATTTTGGTAGAGAGATGAAGATACTCTTCCGTATATCAAAACGACGTTGGGGTAGAAAAAATGAAAAAATTTTTAGACTTATAGAAAGTGATAAAAAAACTACTGACATGCTTTATGATATCATAATAGGGCAGTCAAATATCATGGGATATAGATGGAAGATGATACAGCATATTTTGTATTTATATCTAAAAGACAAGTTTAAAAGTAAAAAATAGATATTTTTATTTTTTTCTTAATTCCCGCCGAAGTATTTTGCCGGAGATAGTTTTAGGAAGTTCATCGACATATTCTATTATACGTGGATATTTGTATGGTGCGGTTACTTTTTTCACATGATCTTGTAGCTCCTTGGTCAGAGTATCTGATGGCTTGTATCCTTTGGCTAATACTATAAATGCTTTGACTACATTTCCTCGTAATCCATTTGGATCTGGTACGCCTACAACTGCGCATTCAGCTACTGCATCATGTTCCATTAGGGCTGATTCTACCTCAAATGGTCCTATGCGATATCCAGAGGATTTTATTACATCATCTTTTCGTCCCACAAACCAGAAGTATCCCTCCTCGTCCTTGTATCCTAGATCTCCTGTGAAGTAGTAATCTCCTCTGAAGGCGTTTTTCATTGCCTCTTCGTCTTTCCAGTATTCTTTAAACAGTCCAGGTGGTCTTTCTTTTCCTATGTAGAGAGCGATGTTTCCCACTTCGTTGGGTGGAAGTTCATTTCCATTATCATCGACGATTCTAACATCATGACCTGGCGTGGGTTTTCCTACTGATCCATATTTTATTGGCATAAAAGGATAGTTTGATAGCACGCATACAGTCTCAGTTTGACCATAGAAATCATAGATCTCTAGTCCAAAATGTTTTTTCCAGACACGTATTACTTCTGGGTTGAGTGGTTCACCTGCGCTCATGCAATGACGTAGTTTGAGGTCATATTTGGATAGATCAAGTTGTATTAGCATACGGTAGACTGTAGGTGGAGCGCAAAATGTTGTGACACCATATTTTTCCATAGCCTGTAGTAGCCCATCTGGGTCAAAACGACCAGGTGTTTCCCATTGTATAATGGCAGCACCGACGATCATTTGACCAAAAAGTTTACCCCAAGCAGCTTTCGCCCAACCTGTTTCGGAGACAGTCCAATGTAGATCACATTTAGTGAGAGCCTGTGCAAAACGAGCAGTGACCTCATGACCCAGTGGATAGCTATGTGTATGAAGTACCATCTTAGGCGGTCCGGTTGTGCCAGATGTAAAATAGATAAGCATTGGATCATCAGAACGAGTTCTGCCGACATCACTGGGTTTAAGATTCCTAGAGGCTTTCTTCATCTCCTCATCAAAACTGATCCATCCATCACGTTTGCCATCAACAAGCATCAAATACTTCAGGGAAGGACATTTATTGCGAATCAGTTCAACACTCTCAGCATGATCCATATCAGTTAAAA
>QMSS01000042.1 GCA_003649715.1 Thermoplasmata archaeon | reverse complement strand
GTGCAGATGCAGTGATAAACGTGCGGTTTATGACATCAGCAGTTATGGCCTCAGCAGCAGAAATACTAGCTTATGGAACCGCAGTAAAACTAAAATAAAAAAGAAAGTTAGAAAATGCTATCAGAAGAACAGTAAACCTGATACTTCTCATATCTGGTCTTTTACTAATAGTCTTCGGAATAGCGACAATGATCTATCCAAGCCTATCAAAACCTATCAAAATGGGTCAACACGCCTGGCATAAACAATCCAGTACTAAAAGCTATCATATGCATCATAACAGGAACAGTATTTCTAATAGTATCACTACTCATCGATATAATAATCTAAAAAAACCTCCATGCGACCCATATGAAAAAACCCCCCTCCTCATCGTTTTCATCAAAATTCCGATCATAAAAAAATATGGAGGAAACATAACATCATGCCAAAGGTAACAATCACATTGAGTGAAGAAATCTGGAAATGGTGGAAAAAAAACCCATGGATCAACCTGTCGCAACTCACAGAAAGAGAGCTAAAAAGAATAAGAATGCTAGAAGAAAGAGTACTCGGAATCTGTCCAGAATGTGGAAACCCAACACTTAAATTCGACGGAAAGACATATCGCTGCAGTAAATGTGGATATGAATACAAATAAAAACATGGAATTTTGGGGAATAAAAAATATGAGATTTTGTCCAATATGTGGATCACCAAACATAGACTGGGTTTTACCACAGGACTGGTCGAGATGGAAATGCAAAGAATGTGGATACATCGGAACACTAATAGTTGAGGATGGAAAAATAGCAGATGAAATACGGAAGGAATACCTAAAAAAACATGTAAACAAAAAATAAATAAATATGCAGAAATGAGCTAAAACCAGAAAAAGAGAGGTTTTTTGTATGATGGTAGCAACAACAGAAAACCTACCTGGAAGAGAAATAAAAGAAGTCCTGGGAGTAGTATTTGGAAGCTGTGTACAAACAAAACATCTAGGAAAAGACATACGTGCTGGTCTAAGAAGCCTCGTAGGGGGAGAAGCAAAATCCTACACAGAGATGATGGAGGAGGCACGCCGAACTGCTATGCAACGCATGATAGAAGATGCAAAGAAAATCGGTGCTGATGCAATTGTGGGTATGCGATATGCCACTGCACAGACAATGCGGGGTGCAGCGGAGATAATAGCATTCGGAACAGCAGTAAAAACATACTAAAATAAATAGGTACTGCGAAGTTAATTGTTGATACTCCTTAAACTATATCACTGTCAATGTGTGTCACGCTTATGGAGAGATGCTGCGTTCATCCACAAATAATTTCCAAGTACCAATAAATAGAAAACTGATATGTCTTCAACAGAAATGCAGGGTCCTCCTGCTTGATCCCCGCCGAGTTTACTATTATAAAAACATTTTTTGTTAATTCTTCTATCCCCTCTGGCGTTGCATATTCGATGATGCTTTCATATTTTACTTAGAAATAAGTCTTGTACGGACGCGGCGGGATTCGAACCCGCGATCACTGGCTTAGAAGGCCAGTGCCATATCCAGGCTAGGCCACGCGCCCATATTTGTTTCTCTCTTTAATCTATCTACTAGATATGTTAAGTGGCTATGGAATAAATGTTTTTTGTTTTATAGCAATTTTTCTTCACAAGAACATTATTTAGCTCTTCCATAGAATTATCCAAAGACGATTTTATATAAAATTTTGTTGTTAAGTAAATTTTTCAGTAGAAACCTTGTTGTCTTTTTTCTTTTATTTTTTTGTTAGTCTACCTACAGAATAGCGCCGAGGGGGAGATTTGAACTCCCGCTCCCCAAACGGGGAACCGGCTCTCAAGGCCGGCGCATTAGGCCGGACTTTGCTACCTCGGCAAAAAATATGCCTATGGATATAAAGGTTTTTTTCTTCTATTTTTTGATACATAGAGTTTTTTTATTCTAAAAAGCTAAGGGCAAAAAAAGTTTTTTTATGATTTTAGGACTATTTCTATGTGTACTCCATCTGGTACTTGTACTCTCATGAGTTGTCTCAGTGCTCTATCACTTGCATCTAAGTCTATGAGTCTTTTGTGTATTCTCATCTCCCAGTGATCCCATGTTTCTGTTCCTTCACCATCAGGTGATTTTCTACATGGTACCCGCAGGTGTTTGGTTGGTAATGGTATGGGTCCACGTAGCGCCACTCCTGTTCTTTCTGCAATCATTTTTATTTGATTGCATACGTCCTCAAGTTTTTTTGCATCTGTGCTGGTTAGTGATATTCTCGCTTTTTGTGCTGCCATATTATCGTGTTACTCCCCTGCTAAGGTACAATGGTATAAAAAGATTTGGGGGGCCTGTGATAGAAAGGTAATAGTTTTTTTGTGAAAGTAAGAATGGATGGTGGAAAGTTTTTTTATGCTGGCTCTACATCTAGGCATATACCGGCTGCTACGGTTTGTCCCATGTCCCTGATAGCGAATCTTCCTAGCTGCGGTATCTTTTTTGATGGTTCGATGACCATGGGGCGTGTGGGTACTATTTTTACTATTGCCGCATCTCCTGTTTTGATGAAATCTGGGTTTTCCTCTACCACTGCACCGGTTTTTGGATCAAGTTTTTTCTGTATTTCTTCGAATCTGCATGCAACCTGTGCTGTATAGCAGTGGAATACAGGTGTGTACCCTTTGGTTATTACCGATGGATGGTTTAGTACCATGATCTGTGCTGTGAAGGATTTTGCAACTGTTGGTGGGTTGTCAACTGGTCCCGCTACGTCTCCTCTTCTGATATCGTTTTTACTTATTCCTCTTACATTTACCCCTATGTTGTCCCCAGGTAGTGCCTGTGATATTTGTTCATGGTGCATCTCAATTGTTTTTGCCTCACCTACTACTCCACCTGGTTTCATGCTGGGTTTGAATATGAGTTGCATACCAGGTTTTAGTACACCGCATTCTACTTTTCCAACTGGTACTGTTCCTACTCCCTTGATGGTGTAGACATCTTGTACTGGCCATCTTAGTGGTAGATCAACTGGTTTTTCTGGTACTTTGAATTTGTCAACAGCCTGTAGTACTGTGTCTCCATCCCACCAGTCTAGTTTTCCTTTCTCTTTGACGTTGTCTCCCGTCCATGCGGATACTGGTAGGTATTGCAGTTGTTCATCCTTGTATCCAACGCTTTTTGCCAGTCTGTCTACCTCAGCTTTTACCTCTTCATATCTGTTTTTGTCATATGGTGGTTTTGTGTCATCCATTTTGTTTATTGCGATTATCATCTGTTTTACGCCAAGTGTTCTTGCTAGGAACATATGTTCTTTTGTCTGTGCCATCACTCCTTCTGGTGCTGCTACGACTAGTATAGCAGCATCTGCCTGTGATGTTCCTGTGATCATGTTTTTTACAAAATCTCTATGCCCAGGTGCGTCAATGATTGTGAAATAGTATTTATCTGTGTCAAATCTTTTGTGTGCTACATCTATTGTTAATCCTCTTTCTCTTTCTTCCTTCAGCTGGTCGAATATCCATGCCAAGGCGAAGCTTTCTTTTCCCTTTGCCTTTGCCTCTTCCTTGAATTTTTCCACCATGTGCGCTGGGAACTGTCCTGTTTCGAGCAGTATTCTTCCGACCAGTGTTGATTTTCCGTGATCAACATGACCAATAATTACTAGGTTCAGATGTGGTTTATCTGCCATAACATTTTACCTCCATTTTTCAGCTAAATTACGAATTGGTTTATATTTTTTTTCATACAAGTTTTTTCTAAATAGTTTGTTGTCTTGTTTTCCTATTATACTTTTATATCTAGCGGGTTCTGATAGCGTATCATCTTTTTATTTATAAGGTTTACTCAGAGAAAAAGTTATTTTTTGATGCAAAGAATAGTATTTTGGAGGGAATGTAGTTCAGATTTTTTATTTTAGATTTTGGATTATTTCTTCTACTATTTTTTTGTATGTGGATGCCAGTGTTTCAGCTTGTTTTTTGTCCTTGGATTCGGAGTATATCCTGAATATAGGTTCTGTGCCGGAGGGTCTCATTAAAACCCATCCGTTCTCTAGGTATAGTTTGACTCCATCTGTCTTGTCTATTTTTGTGATGTCCTTGTTGTCTCTGACTTGTTCGACAAGTTTCTTCATTGCTGTCTCTTTTTTGTTGTTTGGGCATGAGATTTTTGTTTTGTGTAGTTCGTAGTGTGGTATCTCTGCTATTAGTTGGGAGAGTGTTGTTTTTTCTTTTGCTAGTATTTCTAGTATTTTTGCTATTGACATGGCTGAGTCCCTGCAGTACTGCATCTCTGGGAAAATCAGTCCACCGTTTTCTTCTCCTCCAAAAACTGCTTTTTTTTCAATCATCACACGTGCCACTATTGGTGATCCAACTTGGGTGTATACCACTTCTCCTCCGTTTTCTTTTACAACCTCTTCGAAACTGCTTGATGTTGTGACTGGTGTAACTGTTACTCCTCCTTTTTTTTCCTCTGTGATATGCTTTCCTACTAGTGAGAGTGTTTTGTCACCATAAAGATATGTTCCATTTTCATCTATGAATATGGCGCGGTCTGCATCTCCATCCTGTGCTGCTCCGAGGTCTGCATTTGTTTCTACCACCGTCTTCATTATATCTCTGAGGTTTTCAGGTAGCGGTTCTGAGTTTCGCCCTGGGAATCGTCCATCGGGTTCACAGTATAAAGATGTGATGCGACATCCTAGTTTTTTTAGAAGAGTTGGTGTGACTAGACTACCTGCACCGTTTCCACAATCTAGGACTACATGGAATTTTTGTTTTCTGATGAGATCAACGTCTACATTGGATAATATTCCCTTTAGATATAGGTCGATGGCGTTATTCCATGTAGAAAATCTGCCTACATTTTCCCAGTTTGACAGTGAATAGTTTTTTTTGAAATATATTTCCTCTATGGCTTCCTCCTGCTCCTTTGAAAACTCTATGCCATCGTTTGCAACACCTTTTATTCCATTGAACTGCGGTGGATTGTGTGATGCCGTTATTATAACACCTGAGTCGAAATCCTTTTTCTTAACCGTGTACTGTAGCGTTGGTGTTGGTACTAATCCTATGTCTACAACATCACATCCTGTGGATAGTAGTCCTGCTGTAACCGCATTTTTCAGCATGTGGTTCGAAAGTCTGGCATCTGTCCCTATAGCGACCTTAGGTCTTCTAATGTTTTTTTTGAGATATGTACCCCATGCTGTTCCTATTCCAAGAGCAAGCTCAGTGTTCATATCATCATTGACAACTCCTCTTATACCATTTGTGCCAAACAATTTTGTCATATCTACATCCCTTTACTCAAACTATTTCAGAGTTCAATTTATCATCTATACAATGTTAATATCAAATTTTTTTAGGATTAGCCAATACAATTGTTGGTGGGATATGATGTGTGAATAATCCTGCTGGAATTTATACATTGTCTTTTTTATTTTTCTATAACGTTTCCAATCTGTCTATCTGGATATCCTACTGGTATGGGTTTATCCCAAACTATTTTGTTGTCTAAAACTGTTTTTTCCATGATTGTCTCGTCGTCTCCAATCACTGTATTCCTAAGATCTGAGTCTCGACCTAGAACACAGTTTTCTCCTACTACGCAGTTTTTTAGAACAACATTGTTGTCTATATGTGTGTTGTTGAATACTATTGTAGAGTCCAATAGTGTGTTATATCCGATGTATACATTTTCACCTATGCATGAATAGTTTTTCAGCATTCCATGTACCTCACAGTTGTTCCCCTCTATTTTTTTTATTTTTTTGTTTTTCATGAGGAGTCTATGTACATCTATGTAGCTGCTGATTCTACCTACATCTATCCAGTATCCATCGAATTTATATCCATAGAATCTGCCAGTGTCTTCTATGATTTTTGGAAATATTTCCTGCTCCATTGAGACGAGACGACCTTTTTCTATGTAGTCTAAAACCTCTGGTTCTAAACAGTATGCTCCTGCGTTGATAAGATTAGACGGAGCCTTTTCAGGCCGTGGTTTCTCTATAAACTCAATAATGTTTCCATTCTTTCTTATATCTGCTACGCCATATTCAGAAACATTTTCGACAGGCCAGAGAGATATTGTGGAAACAGCTTTTTTCTTTCTATGAAATTCTATCATCTTTTTTAGGTCAAGAGAGCAGATGATGTCGCCATTCAGCACAAGGAAGGTACCTGTGATATGCTGTTCTGCGAACTTGACTGCTCCGCCTGTTCCCAGAGGCATTGGTTCATCATTTACCACTACTTCTCTCCCGAAATCATTTGTCTCAAAATACTCTTCGATCTGATCCCGCCTGTAGTTTACGGCCAACACAACCTTTCTAACCTCGTTAGGGAGCATCTCCATAAGATAGCTGATCATTGGTTTGTTAAGTATAGGTAGCAGAGTTTTCGCTCTTGTATATGTTAATGGCCGGAGTCTCGTTCCAAACCCACCTGCAAGTATAATTGCCTCCATCCTTCTCTATCCCTTATCCCTTTGAGTGTTTTTAGGTAATTTTTGTAGTCATTAAAATACTCTTTGTTATAAAACATGGTTTGATCGCAATTTCTTCCAAAAAGAGAAGTATGGATACAAGAAATTTTTTTTGACAAAAACATCTTTTTATTCTCTAATCCTTTCTTCTTTCCATATATCCCCTATTTTTCCTGTTGTTCCATAATCCGTAACTATTTTATATATGCAACTCTATCATATGATGTATATAAATCATCTGGGGATAAAAATGAGATATGTTGTGAAAAAATCATCAATCATCCTTGCAGTTGTTCTTATCTGTATCGGAACAATTGTTGTTCCTTTCTGCAATGCTGATGAAAATGAAAATACAAAAAAACTTTGGGAAGCTAACAATATCAATAATGTATTTAATGATGTGAAAAGAAACTTTAGAAATTATGAGATTAATCAGGGGACAGAGTATTGGGCATTGCTTATAGCTGTAGGTGTATATTACAACCATCACGATCAGGACCGTCCATCTATGCTTGATGCAGTGGATAATCTATATTCAACACTTGTGTCATCAGAAAACTGGTATCCAGATCATATAAAGATGATCAAAGCTGAGGATGCAACTGTTTTTAACATAATAAAAGGATTTCTATGGCTCGATAGAATGGATGACGCCGATGACATATCACTGGTATATATCACCACACATGGCTTTCCACTTAGAAATGAAAACGGCGTAGGTATAGATCTTCCACCCTACGATGAGGCAGATGGATGCGATGAGGCCCTCGTTACATACTACGGTTTTGAATATCACATAGCAATTATATGGGATGATCTACTAAACTTTCTGTTAAGCATGTTGGACTCACATGGAATATGCGTTGTTATAGACAGCTGCTTCAGCGGGGGATTCAACGACAACATATTCATAGAACATCATGAAAATCAACATCATTACAGATACAACACGTCATCAGTGTTTACACAGGAGTTCATAAAGGATTTAGAAGGAAATGGCAGAGTAGTGTTAATGTCTAGTCAAGAGGATGAGCCCTCCTGGGGATCATATTTTTCAGACTATCTAACAAGTGGTTTTGAGGGTTGGGGCGATGTTTTCGGAAACCTAGACGGCGTCGTTTCAGCAGAAGAAGCATTTTATTTCGCCAAACCATGGGTTGAGCTATTAACCAGTGGAGCACAGCATCCCACAATCCTTGATTTATACACCGGTGAGCTACCAGTTACATATCCTACCTCCTCCTAAAAAATAGGAATCTGCCTCTATAGACTGATAATATTTTTTTGTGTTCTCTAGATTGTGTTCTCTAGAGCATGACGGAAAAAAACATTTAAAAGATAACCGGAATTCTGGAGTTGCAATTAAAAGATTAAAAAATTGCCTTTCGCCGTCCCCCATTTAATTGGTTGCAGGACATTGGTCTCTGCAAGAACAAAAAAGAAAATACTCTATAGATGGTGTGTGATGAAAAATATTTCATACCAACATACATCTGCCGGACTTATTTGGGCTCGTAGTCTAGTTGGTTATGACGTCGCCTTGACGAGGCGGAGGTCAGGAGTTCGAATCTCCTCGAGCCCACTCATCCAATTTATGATCATAAAAAAACTTATGGGCCAGTGGTCTAGTGGTTATGACGTCGCGCTTACAACGCGGAGGTCGCCGGTTCAATTCCGGCCTGGCCCATTTATCCTATCATAGCTGATACTGATAATTTGGTAGGTACAACAGAATATCTTCAAAAGATCTACTATAATCATTTTAATAGGATTATATTATAAGAGAATTGAATAAAAAACAATGGATGTTAAATTTTTTGTTCCGGATTCCTCAGATTCAGTTCTCATTTTTTTCTTTTTCCGAGATACTACTTAATGCTACTGCTAGTGAGATGTTTAATTTGCTGTTGAGTGGTTGTAATCTCGAAACCAAGTTTTCGTCTGATACACCTACTGGTTTTCTGCTTAGAAGAAAATCTCTTTCTCTACTGAATTTTTTTGAAATCATGTGGCATTCCTGGGGATCCAACTTTTTCTCCATAATATCTTCTATCTCTTTTTCCCAGAAGGAGATGAAGTCTTCTATCTCTCTCAGCCAGTTTTCTTCAAAATCCTTTTTTATATCCATGGAAACCAAAATATTATATATTTATGTAGTAGATAAAAGTTTTTATTGTTTTTTCCTATCTTCACCCCTTGAAGAGGTTAATGCTAAAGTTAAAGTATTAGTTATATTTTTCTGTTTATCTGGGGCTGTTAAGATGAGTGTGTTAAGTGATCTTGCAGGATTTATAAACTCTGAGCTGCAGAATGCTGGTATAAATGTGAGTCCAGTGGTCGGTGAGATCATAGTATCTATTTTTGTGTTTATTCTGTCTATTATTGTCGGCTGGGTAGTGTATTTTATTTTTGAAAACTTTCTTACTGAGTGGGCGAAAAAAACAAAGACCACTCTCGATGATGAGATCCTCCGTAATACAAAGAAACCAGTTTATTTTTTTGTAATACTTGTAGGTGCATACTATGCATTTTCATCTTTTCCTCCTCTTAAACCATATTCTACTGATATAACACATTTTTTTGGCATAGTTGAGATTTTATTGATTGCTTTCATACTCACACGTGTTGTAAATGTTTTTATCAGATGGTACGCCGAGAAAACTGCTGAGCATGGAAAAAGGAGGATGAGTGAACATCTTATATTTCTTTTAAAAAAGGTTATCCATGCTATCATATACATATTTGCCTTTTTGTTAATCCTAGATACACTTGGCTATGATCTATCGGGTGTTGTTGTAGGATTAGGTGTTGGTGGTATAGCAGTTGCTCTTGCTCTGCAAAACATACTTGGCGATGTTTTTAGTGCTTTTTCCATATACTTCGACCGTCCATTTGAAATAGGTGATTTTATTGTTATAGACAATTACGCTGGTACAGTCAAAAGAATAGGTATAAAATCTACACGTGTGCAGCTTCTGCAGGGGGAGGAGCTGGTTTTATCTAACAGAGAGCTGACAAGTGCCAAGGTGAGGAACTTTAAGAAAATGAAAAAACGTAGGATAGTGTTCACAATCGGTGTTACCTATGATACCCCTGTTAAGAAGCTTAAAAAAATCCCTGATATAATAAAAGACATCATTAGTAAAAATGAGATGACAGAGATCGACAGAGTTCATTTCAAGGAATTTGGTGAATTCAGTCTTAACTTCGAAATCGTGTATTATGTAAAGACCCGGGACTACGTCAAATACATGGATATACAGCAGGAGATAAATCTAGCGATAAAAGAGGCTTTTGAGAAAGAAGGGATTGAGATAGCATTCCCGACACAGACCATTTTCCTTAACAAAACAACAGTAGCATAAAAAAAGGAGCTGAAAACGTGATCTATAGGCTATTCATGGGATGCTCTTCGGTTTTTCGTTTCATAAGATCTTTTTGTACTGCAAGTTGAGTAAGCATTGTAGTACTGTTAAAACCATTTTGCCACTGACCTCCTTAAGAACTTGATTCATATATACGAATGATTTCCCTAAAATATCCCATTTAATGAACATTTTTTTAATCAAAAAGGGATATTTTTCTGGGAATCCTAAAGCTATGGCTTTCCCAGCGATCTCACCACTTATAAGAGCACGATATATACCCTGCCCAGTCAATGGAAATGTTCCAACACCTGCATCTCCCACAAACAAAACATTATCATATTTCAAAGGTTTCTGTAGTCCAGCAGGTATCAAACCGCCTGTAACATAGTTTATTTTTCCTCGTATATCATGTTGTTTTTTGAATGCCTCCAACATTCCTTTTAAATTATCACTGGTTTTTCCAATTATCCCCACACCAAGATTTATCTCCCTCCTATCTGGGTCACGTGGAAATATCCAGTAGTACCCGGGAGTCTCCATAAAAATGATTTTTACGGTATCAGAAATAAAATAATTTGATTCTTCCAATGTCTGCTGATATGTCATTCCCGTTATACCATGCAGGAGATGCAGTTCTCTTTTTATAGTACTGGGGCATCCTGTTGCATCAACAATATACTCCCCCTGAAGATCTTCCAAGCTATGTATTTTATCACCTGTCCATATCTCCACACCTAAACGCTCTGCCTCTCTGGCAAGCTGACAGATAAACTCCTGCCTATTGAGTATACATGATGTACCCGGTTTTCTATACATCACATATTTTTTATCACCAACTACTGTTTCAACTACCCTAATCTCATTAAAAACACTTTTACCCTGTGGTTTCCATTTTTTCCATTCGCCTTCTACAGAATGTGCCTCACCACATCTACGCCCCTCATGATTATATCCTATTCGTTTATGTTTTTCATGGACAACCACATTAATATTTCTGCAGTGTCTTTTTAATGAGATGGCAGTACTAAACCCACTTAGACCACCACCAACAACATCAACCTTTATCATACAAAGTCCTCTTCTTAGTTTATTATTTGATTCTCATCTCAAATTCTATATCCTACTATATCCTTTTTTACTGTTTTTTCTAAAAACAAAAACTGCTAAATAAAAATAAAACTTTTTTAGCCAAAAAATT
>QMSS01000041.1 GCA_003649715.1 Thermoplasmata archaeon | reverse complement strand
GTCACAGATCTATGAATGGAACAATGTCGCAGCAGCCGCATCTATGACACATTGTTTTAAATGTTTCTGGTGTTAGACCATATTTCTTAAAAACTTTTTTCTGCTCTACCGCTAATCGGAGGATTCTAGATGCTGATACATTGGAGGGGAGCTTATATAGAAGGGATTTTTCTATTTTTGTTTTATTTAATTTGTTGATTCGTATTCTTCTCAGCGTTGCGGTAACTCCTATTTCCGCAAGTTTTTCAACAGCCTGTACAACAGTATCATCAGTCTCCCCTAATCCATATAGTATGTTCGAGGTAACTTTTCCTTCTCCAAAGATTTTTACAGCATAGATTAGCATGTCTAATATGTTGTCATAACTTAAACCGGGACATATTTTTTTAAACAGATTCCTATCAGGTATCTGAAGATTGATTTTTATCTCATCCGCACCTGCTTTTTTGAGGAGAGCTATCTCCTCTCGGTCTGTGATCAGAGGTTCTACTCCTATGGGGATGGATGGAAGAGTTTTTTTGATAGTTTTTGTAATATGACACATTTTTCTTATAATCATCTTGCTGTTTGGATATACACCGCTGGTTAATGCTACTGCTTTGAAATCATTTCGATTAGATGCATTGAGTATTAGTTTGGCAATGTAGTCAGCATCATATCCATCATCTGCCATTTTTGTATTGGATAGATTGCAGAATGCACAGTTATGGATGCATCTGTTTTCTATGTTCATGAATGCCTGATCTGGAGCATGAAACAAAATAGGGACCATCCTTACGTTTTTTAGAAATAAGATGTTTTTTTTCAGAATTTGAAAACAATTGTTTTCTCCATTCTGCTGCAATGAAAAACATTCTTTTGTATCTCTACTTACAGCTAGCTTCACGTGTTTATCGTTGAATGATAAGGTGATGGACTGTGTGCCTGATGATGGACCCGCAGCAGATTTTTCCATGGGATACGGCAGTCTGGTACTCCTTGGCAGATACACCTTGTTGACACTTATAAGCTCCGCTTTCTTTTTTGTAGAATCAGGTATGTATATCAATCAGATGAGTCCTCCTTGAACTTCACTATTGATTAGTTTTTTTGAGTGATATTGATTTGGATTTTTAGATCTACTAAGATGCGGCACCTCTTGTGAGTGTTCTGCTGTTATGTCTCTAAAATATTTTAGGTATGATCCTCCAGGGTACTTTCCTCATATACCTTTTGTATTCCTCTCCATACTGTTTTATCAACAGTTTTTCTTCATCTATTATACTCCATATCATAATCGGCACTGCTATTATCGCAACAAGAAATGCTAGGAGGGAATAAAAGAAGAGAGCTAAACCAAAACCAATGATTAGAAGTGATGTATAATGAGGATGTCTTATGTGCTGGAACAAACCTGTGGTAACAAGCTGTCCCTTATAGGCATGATGCCAAAACAACTCCCATCTCCAGTAGAGATATGAACCTAAAAGAAATATGATGCAGCCTGAGAGAATGGTTGGGAAAATAGGCAATGGTATCATCCATACTCTATATACTGCGGTCATTGGCCCCAGCATTATAATCAGCAGCAATGGAGCATAATGTGCAATGAAGAGTGCACGTAGCTCTTTAGGAGGCTTATATATCATCATTTTTCCAGTAAAAACTGAGTTATACACAAAGGTTTCTTTTCAGATAAGTCTTATACCGCCTCTTCCAATTTCGATGTCTAAAGGTCTGAGTGTATGCTTGGTACTTCTCATTTTCATTACAGATAATTTTCTTCTGTCCATAGTGGGATCT
This sequence comes from Thermoplasmata archaeon, assembly GCA_003649715.1. Classification (GTDB taxonomy): domain Archaea; phylum Thermoplasmatota; class E2; order DHVEG-1; family DHVEG-1; genus B82-G9. The sequence continues at coordinate 9,287 of QMSS01000041.1, read as the reverse complement.
AAACTGAGAACAATAACGGCATCGGCTAAAAACTCTGAAATACCATCTCTAGATAGGGCAGTTGAATTCGATGGGAGCTCTGATGTAACTAGGGAGGTACATTTTGCAGTGTCTAAAGCATTCATTATGTAATGAAGATGAAGTCTTCTTATCGGAAAAGTATCTCCAGGGGAAAAATCTTCTGGGTTAATGATGTTGATATCATTAGTCACTCCCGCGTGTCTCATGTAGATCGGCATCTCCGATAGTGGTGTGATAGAGTCCAAAACAACTCGATCGTACTCACCTGATAGCACCTCATTAGTCATAACCTCATAAATAAGTTTTTTATTTATATCTAGGAAAAGAAATTTTATCTGTCCTCTTTCTATAGCCGGCTGGAAATCAAATCCTAACTCCTGAGCCTGAATTAGAAGACCATCGACTTTTTTATCTAATGTTAAAAACAGGCATTTATCACCCTCTTCTATCCCCTTATATAAAAACTGATAGCAGAAAATAGTTTTTCCACTCCCCGGTGGACCCGAGATCAGGGTGACTGTCCCCTTTGGTATACCCCCACCAATTATTTCATCTAAACCGTCAATACCGGTTCTTACTCTCTCCATCTTTCTCAATCCATCCATCCCGATATCCTATTTTTTAGCCTTTAAACCAAACCTTCAAATACAGCAGCCTATATAATTATTTTATCATTTACTTATTTCCTATCTTGCACTGAGAATCTAATTCAGAACAACAAACCATGTATAAAAGAAATACCTGATAGGAAATTAGGTTTTTTGTTACTGAAGAAGTTAGGGATCGATAAATCTTTTTTATAGCTGAAGTTAAAAACAAGGGCATTGGAGATACTTAGAAATGAGGATGTCATATGGTTTTTTTGTAGAAATATTTATATATTCACAAAATAAAATATACACTATAAAATAAAAATCGTGGTTGGATGACAAGAAAAAAAATTAGAATTTGGATCTGGCTACAATCAGACAACAAAATCTTCAAAGCAGTCTCAAAACCTGATGAGGGAACAATAACTGTATACGATGAAAACGATAGAATGCTCATCAAAAGAACAGGACTAACAAAGGAACAGATAAGAAAAATAGAGTACTGCTTCTCAAACTATGGCGCCAAAAGAATGGATGGACACAAAGAACCCTTCACATTTTTATAAAAAAATTTGTTTTAACAGGATCAATTGGGGATACTCATTTTTCAGTTTTCTCATATAGTAAAACCTTTTTATCAGGATAAACCTTTATACCTTCATCTGTTATCTCCATAGAAAATATCTTCTTCTCATGCTTTGAATATCTCATCTTCAACACCTCAATAGCACTCTCCCTAGTAGCACCCCGCCGGATATTATACAAAACAATTATACCATCTGCTAAAAACTCTTCAATACCTGTATCACTATACTTAGTGGGCATCTGCTCCGTTTCTGTAATCAAAAAAGAGGTGGCACCAGTTTCTTCAAAAAAACCAAAAAGCTGCTGAAGATATATCCTATAATTCTTCTCCCGGGTAATAGAAGCAGCTATAATCGCAGATAATGAATCAACAGCTATAACCTCTGGATGAAAATCTTTAGGTATAACCAAAGGCTTTATCTTATAAGAAACCTCAGTTGCAGATCCTGAGCCACCAAGTGAGCCAAACTTCATCCTAAGTATGTCAAGGGGATTAATCTTCTGAATCAAAAAATCCCCATTCTCTCTATAACCCCTGACATCCCATCCAAAGTTTAACATACTTCTTTCTATCCTATCTATACTTTCCTCAAAACTCACATACATACATTTCTTACCACTGGATAGCAGATTATAACATATCTGCCTACAGAAGATGCTTTTACCAGTACCAGCACTTCCTGCTACTAAAACAGAATTCCCCCTTGGAATACCACCTTCTGCAAACAATTCATCGAAACCGCTAATACCTGTTTTGAGAACATCAATCTTTTTCTTCTCTGCTACAATAGGAACCTCAGCCTTGTTCATAGATTTTTTCATCTCATACTTACTGTAGTAACTAAACCACCAGGCAAACTCCCATAATCCCCATTAAATGGAAGTTTCATCATTCACCCTAAACTTGGATATTTATCCTTCACCAGGGAGATAAAGGGAAACTCTCTAACCCTAAACCATCTCATACCTCTTTTTCTCTTTAAACTATATGATGTAGTCGATAAAAAACTTTCTATGATCTATGATGAATATGAAAAAAAGTAGGATAGAGAGCTAAACCCCCCTTTCGTATCTATCTAAATCATCTCATCTTTATTATTGGAAGAGAAAATTATAGTTTTTTATTTTATCCACCCGGGGCTTATCTGAGCATGGATGTTCATTATTTTGATCTGTAGATCAACTATTTTGCCGATAGCTCCATTTGGGGTTATCTCCACATATGTGGGTGATTCAACTGGTTGTTTACTTATGTTAACAACATCTCCTAGTAGGTTATGCAGTGACTCATTCCAAGCATTTGTATATTCAGTATAGATCTTTATGCTTTCAACATTTGTGTAATTATAATATTGTGGTGGACTTGAGTAGTTGGTACGAATAAAACATTTTCTATATCCATAGGTTGAGTTTTTTCCAGGTATGTCTAAGATGTTTGGCATATAAAATCTTAGAATAATCTTTGTCTCATTTGCTACAGAGATAGAGGGGTCTACTATCATCACAGATGCTCCTGTGGATTGTTTTACTATGATGCCACCACCTTCGAGAACATATGTTTGATCAACAAAATATGAGTTGTATGCCTCATATTTGATGGATTTTAAGGATATGTTTCCACTGGAGTCGGCTTCTACAACTATCCTGAATCCCTCAGATGGGATAGTTAATGATCCGAAGGCTCTTGCTGTTATGAAGTATGGAAGCTCTTTACTACCCAATGTTAGTTGGGAAACCATTGGTGCCTCCGATTCTGTGATAGATTGTATATCGATCACGGATTTTAGGTAGGAGAACTGATTCGACACATCATCCATATGATCTGCCTCTCTTTGTTCCATAACCTGTGGTATGTATGCTAACTGTATTGTTGACAATACTATAGCAACAAGTGCGACAAGTAAAAAAGCTTCGATTACACCTGCAACTGCATTTCTGTTTTCTAAAAAATTTTTGTAGATCATAATTCTAATCATCTTCCCATCTCCCAGGACCAACAGACAAACTCCTAAATCTCTACATGAAACAAACCCTTTTATTTTATTAGACCATATTATATGGGGGCTCCATAGAATCTTTTTAAGCTTGAACAATTCATTTTTTCCTTATCCAATGTTTTATTTTAATTTCTGAGAGAGGGAACATTAAGATTTTTTTATTCAACAACGTGGCAAAGTTATCACTCTATTTTATTTTTTGTCGTCTAAACAATATAAATGGTATCATTCCCATAAGTAAGGAGATAACCTCAAAACCAGGGAGACCCTTATTATCCTCCACAGGGGTATTGTTTTGTTCATCTTTCTGTAGGACAACTGCATAAGTTGAATCCATGTTTGTATAGCCATCGGTGTCTATAACTGTTAGAGATACAGTATAGTTGCCAGGAGAGGTATATATGTGCTCGATAATCTCTCCAGTATCTGTGTTTCCATCGCCAAAATCCCAGATATAACTCTCTATATCACCATCTGGATCATAACTCTGAGAGGCATCAAAGAGTATTGACTCATTTACATATCCCATATATGACCCATCTGCATCTGCCACTGGAGCACCAGTATTATTGTCTGAAGAGGATAGTATAGTGAGAAGCTGGGTATCTTCATCAGACCATTCATTGTAGTTATCCCTGACACTGAAATAGATGATATGTGTCCCAACTGATAAACTGTTGGTGGAAAACGATGGATCTGTGCCTATCTCTCCATCTATACTAGATACCCATTTATACTTTGTAATAGATCCATCTACGTCCTCACCATAGCCGTTAAAATATACTGTTTCACCATATAAAGCCGGATTTGGATTTATGCTCACAATAGCAGCAGTTGGTTTCTGATTATCATTGTTTACCGTCAACTTAGCTGAAGTTTCTTCTGACCATTCACCATCATTATCTCTGACTTTGAAATAAATTGTGTGAACACCTACAGATAAGCTAGAGGCGCTGAATGTAGATTGTGTACTGAGAACACCATCTCTGCTAGATCTCCATCTATATGCCACAATGTATCCATCATCGTCGTCGCCATGTCCCTGGAATGAAACCGTCTGTCCTTGCTTTGCTGGGTTAGGAGATATGGATACAATATATGCAGTTGGTGGATGATTCACAAGAGGATATAGATCCTGATTATCCCCACCCGGAATCTCATATGGTGTGTCTCCTATACCATCATGATTTGTATCCGCACCACTGTAATCAGACCAATGATTTCCACCAGATGGATATCCATCATCCCATGTGTTGCTCCCCTCATCATAGGCATTATAACGAGTGTTGTTGAATTTGTTGTGATATATACTGTTGCCGCTGCCGGAGCTGCGTATACCATAGCTATTATCTGTAATCGTATTATCGAAAACACTGTTACCATTAGCACCACTCCAGAGATGAACACCATAGTTATTTAATTTCACAGTATTCCCTCTGAGTATGTTGTTTGTAGAATACTGTAGGCTAATACCCTTAATGCCACCATTAGTACTTTGAATCACATTGTTTTCAATAAGATTATCGGAGGAGGAGGTCAGCTCAACACCAATGGAATGATCGTTTTCTACAACATTACCACTTATAGTGTTATGATTCGAAAACAATAGATAAACTCCATCACTTCCTGTATCACTTTTGACAATGCAATCTCCGACATAACAATAATCAACATAATTCAACATAATACATTTCATGTCACTCCCAACAGGATACTGTATCGTGAAACCTGTTATGTTAACACTATCAGCAGTTATCACCACCACATGACCATCCGAGGCACCCTGAATAACAGTGCTATCTCGATCCTCTCCAACAAGGCTTATTGTCTTATCCACCACAATATTCTCAACATATGTCCCACTATAAACATAGATAGTATACCCAGAGGATGCATTGACAATAGCATCAGATATTCTGGTATAATCTACTCCATCACCACCATCATCATCCACATACAATATGTTCTCAGCTACAACAGCGCCACATTTTTCTACAGCAGCGGGGATTGAAAAGAAAACAAACAAAAAAACAACGATAAAAAACAGGGATAAGAATGATATTTTTTTTGAGTCAATCAAATGCATCTTTTCATCCCACTCCTTTAAGACTATAAAACAAATCTTGTATAAGAACTTATATTTTTCCCAACAAGGTACCTGGGAATTATTTGTTGATGAAAGAGTGCTTTTCTTCTTAACTATGCCACATACCAACATAGACATCCTAAAAAGAGGTGCAATCTAACTTCGCAGTACCCAGCATAGGAAACTATATAAAGGGAAGCAGCCATAATATCATCACATAAAGACAGAAAAAATTAGAGGTTTAACATCTTTTTGAACCTACCAAAAATATGGAGACCATTCTAATTTTAGTCTTTATTAAAATAATAAGCCTCAGAGAAAAAACAAAGAGTATCTGAAGGAGGTGAAAAACATATGAAAGGAACTGTAAAATGGTTCAATGGAATAAGAGCCTATGGTTTCATAGAATGCGAAGATGGAAAAGATGTCTTTGTACACCGAAACTCTTTAGAACCTCTAACAGTCATAAGAGAAGGGGACAAAGTAGCATTTGAAATCGAAAAAACTGAAAAGGGACCAGCGGCAGTAAATGTAAAAAAATTAGAATGAACACTTTTTTTGTTGTAAAAAACCAAAAAAGCATTCATTTTACTACTTCATGCTAAAATTTTTAAAAATATTATTTTTCTATTATTTTCATTTTCTTTGATTTTTTATTTTATTAGAATATTTTATTAGAAACCCTTTATGTATTATAGTTTTTTAATTAGAAACCATTTATGTACAGATATAATCCCCAAATGTTTTCAAAACTACCAAATGAAAGAAGAAGGAAGAGTAAAAGAAAACTTATTAACAAAACATTGGAGGCATTGGAGGATACAAACCTGTATAATACAAATTTTCGATACAAAAAAATTTAATATCAACAAAAAGGTTGAAAGCTTATATATTGTCTAAAAAAGTTATTTACCAATAAGGATAAAATCATAAAAAAGACAAATATTACAATATGGAATGAAAAATGAAATGAAAATGTGTTTAAAATATTCTCTTCATCTTTACAGCTACAAAAAATTAGAATTTTTTCCTGAAGAAAGTATGGGCCCGGCAGGACTCAAACAGTGTAACAGGAGAAAAATCGACCAAAGTTTTACGGTTTTTCACGACTTTGATTTTGGATAACGAGCCTGTTTCTCTAAACCTTTTTCTTTTATTTTTTATTTCAGCAGATTAATGATTGTGTTTTTGATGGTCTCAGCTTCTATTCCCATAGCATTCTCTGCCTTTTGAAACAGTTCTTCTTCATCCTTTAAACGAATCCTTAGTTTTTCTAAGCTTATAGATGTTACAAGGTTTTTCAAAGCATTTTTTATTTCCTGGAAATCTTTACCGGAATACCAGCTGAGTACATAGGCATCGCAGATGTCTTTTACAAGCTTCTCGTCTCTTGTCCTGTTTGGTATACTCTTTATCTTAGTGGCAAGAAGTATCTCAGGAGTTGGAATCCAAAGCAGTTTGTTAAACTCTTTTAATTCCATTCTATGTTTTTTATCTTCAAAAACCAGTGTTAACAGTGATTCATCCACTGGTGCAAACCCAAACACTTTTTTGAACAGAGGATGTACGTTGTCAACAATTGGATCAACATAGATTGTAAATATGTTATATGTAGGTGTACTCTTCACTTCCTCCGGTGTTAACTCTTCACCGGTTTCATAATGAATCTCCTTATAGTATCTGAACCCAAGGAGTTTAAAACCTTCTTTCTCCAGTAATGCTAGTGATTTTGCTATAGTAGAGTCGTTGAGTTGTTTTTCATTGAGATTTTTATCTACATGGAAACCTAAATCTATATCTCTTGATCCAAGGTAGTTTCGTCCCTGATCTTTCTTAAAGTTATCATTCACAGTTATGTATACTGCCCATCCACCAAGTAAACAAATGGGTTCATCTAGGACGTTGATTATTTGCTGGAGATACTTGTAGGATGTTTCTGTTTCAAATTCAGTGTACAATGTCATGGTATTCTCTCCTCATCAACATATAGGCTGCTTCTTTAGCCACTCCTTCTTCTCTCAACAAGTCAAGTATGAGCTGTGGTATGGAAACGATTCTAACTCCTTTTCTTCTAATGTTTGAATAAAAAACATGTTCATCATCTATTAAAACCCTGAAGTTACCCTTTCCAACAAGACCATGTTCAATTAAGATTTCATGCCAATCTCGGGCATCTTTTTCCATTATATAGATATCTACTCTTGATGGGAAAAGATAGTGTTGTGTAAGAGATTCAGCGTAATAGGTTGTTAGAGCATACTTTAACTTTGTTTCTTTCAAAAAATCCAAGGGGTTTTGAATATTGTACTCCCTGTACAGGGGGTACTTGCTGATCTTCAGCCAGTATGAAAACATACCCTCTATGTCAACAACCTTTGTTTTTTCAACCAGTCTTTTTTTCTCTAGTGTTCTAAGGAAGTTGATGACCCATACATGAGAACATTTAGCTTCTTTTGCGATGCGATAAAAAGATAAAGTTCCATCAGGTTTTTTCAACAGTATCCTGAGTATTCTCTCTCTTTTCTTACCCTTCATAATATGTAACAATAAAAATCATTATTTAAACTTTACTTACATGTAAGTAAATGTGGTTTTATATGTTTGTTACTTACATGTGTTGTTATGATCCTCGAAATTCTCGTTTTTATGCACCGTGGTTAACAGTTTTGTTAACTATAGTATATGTAATATGAGAAAATGATTTAATATCTAAATAAAGAATTGTAATAGCTATAGATAGAAGAGAGAAAAATTGGTTTTTTCCCAATCTTTAAAATCTTTCTCTCTTTGGGCGTGTAGAAATCCCCAACGATGATGAAAGTTAAAAAGATAATTTTATCTGATTTTTGCAGTGTAATCAGGTTTTCTGCAAAAAACCCGAACAAGGGAAGTATCGTCGTCGGTTGTGGATGTTTTTACCGGGGATGTAATCACCAAAGCGATGTTTCATACTAGCGTTTTTTAGATTCAATGCAGTTTCTCATCTGACGATACCGCTGTTGCCACTGATCAGGATCTCTCTGTTTTCGTCTATAAACTTGTTTCTGATATCGCCCTCGCTTTGGTATACCACGTACATCAACGAAGGAGCATGCATTCCGTTCTTTCTGAACATATTGTTGGTTCTTCTCCGAGTCAAAACCCTTGTCGCTGCAGACCATCATCGAGAAATATAGGAATTTCCTTAAATAAGGGGATGAAGCAGGGTGATTCATGGCGGTTGCCATGGATACCCCATGCTATGAGAATGAATCCATCGTCAGGGTCAACGATGATCAGAACTTTGAAGTAGTCACGTTTTCTGATTCTTCTCTCAATTCGTTTGATGTAGGAGAAACTCGCTTGGGGTCTGCATCATTCCAGTTCCGTCGATCACGGCACTGGCTGTTGACTTGATGAGGCAGGTCAATTGTTTTAGAAGCATCTTATACCATCTTGGTGGGAATCTTTGCAGGCATTTCTGGCGGTGTTGTGTAATGAGGTACCTTGGTTAATCCAAGAATGTTTTGAAGTTGATCGAACTTATCTAGGAAATCTCTGCAATCTCGATAACTCTGCTTTTGGATTTCTTTGATACAAAGGCAGAGTAGATGCTGGTGAGTAGTGTATGTTTTCTTGGAGTACTTACTGCTATATAGTGGCACTTGCATTCTTTTTAAGGCTATCATCCCATCCTTTGCTAATTTGGTGAGATACATCCCTATCTTACCTCCAGATATATGGGATGATAGTCAACTATAAAAAAGGATTTCTACACACCCTGCTTATGTTATATTTCTCTCACAAATTACTCACATTAAAAATCTTTAACAGAGACATGGTAAGAAAATACATAGGATTGCATTATTACACAAATTTTGCACTAGTGCCGGTTTTACTGATGACTGTGACCTCCTCTCCGCCATAAATGGCGGAGCTTCCTATGTTGCACCTTAGGCTGTAGATGGAAAGACATCCAGTCTGGTTTGTTGAATTCGGTGGTCTCGTACATATCCTATTACCGTCTCT
>QMSS01000040.1 GCA_003649715.1 Thermoplasmata archaeon | reverse complement strand
CACAAATAAATTTTTGGGCGGGGGGAGAAAAATAAAAACTATGGAGTACAAAGAAGCACTCAGCATCTCCAAAAAAGGAACAATACTAAAGATACATGTAACACCCAACTCCACACAAAACATGTTCCCAGCTGGATACAACAAATGGCGTAAAAGCATAGAAATAAAAACCAGATCAGAGGCAAAAAACAACAGGGCAAACAAAGAAATAATAAACAAAATATCAAAATACTTCAACGTACCAACTGAAAACATCACCATAATAACTGGAAAAAAGAGCAGAGAAAAAAACATTCTAATAAAAAACCTACCAATAAACCAGATAATAAAAAAACTAGAGGAGAACCTCCCATAAAATGGACTATAAAAAATCACTTGAAGAATTAGAAAAAGCAATAGAAGAACTAAGAGAAGAAAACAAAAACACTCCCATACTCGTAGAAGGAGAAAGAGACATAGAGGCATTACGTAAACTAGACATCAATGGAAAAATAATATGCATCAACACAGGCATGCCAGTCTCCAATCTCTGCGACATAATATCACAAAAACATAGAGAGATCATACTACTCATAGACTGGGACAGAAAAGGTGGACATCTATGCCTCCTCATCAGAAAAAACCTGCAGGGACGAGTCAAATGCAACACAAGATACAGAGAAATATTTGCCAAAAGATCTATGATTCGTACCATCGAAGGACTTCCATCATGGATAAATCGAATGAAAGAAAAAACAAAAAACATCTAAAAAAACTGTTTTTTATACTTTCAGTCACCCCATCATTAGAATAGTATAGAGGAAGAGGAGATTACGGACAACAAATAAAAAAATATGATAAAAAACATAGCAACAAACGTCAGTGGGCAGAAAAAAATTTTATCTAAAAACATGGGTAGAGCATCAACTCTATGCATACTATGTAGAGGCACAAAGCTTCTATGTGGAAAAGAAAGATGCCCTGTTCTCGTTAGATTTTATTCAAAATCGCGCATAGAACCACTTATAAACAAACTAAGACTGCATGGGTCATCACCGCCAAGTGTTTTCATAGGAAGAATAGGATACCCATATGTGGCAATTGGACCGCTAATACCACCATATCTTGGAGACACATCCATAATAGACACGCCAGAGCTATGGCTAAACAAAAGCATCGATGAAATTGTAGACTTCCGATCACAACTAGTAAGAGGAAAACATCGAGTAAAAATCACAGATGTAGAAACCACCGATAGAATCATAGAATATACCAGAGAACTTGCCCTAGCGGAAAAACCAGTTTACACTGAAGCAATTTTTGAGAAAAAACCATATGGAAAAATAGTTTTCTATGATGAGGTACAACCACATGGACCCTCCGCGCCGATAAAAAAAATATACATAGGTAACCCAAAATATGATCAAAAAATTGAGAAGGCATTCTACGACACAGATCTAAAGGCAAAAGATGCAATACTAGAGCTCTACAGAAAAGGTGTAAGAATATCAAAAATACAGCGTGCCTTCAGCGTCGGAGCATTTGGAACAAAAAAACATAGAAGATTTGTTCCCACGAGATGGAGCATCACAGCTGTTGACTCCACCATCGGAGAAAAACTAATGGAAAAAACAAGGGAACATCCATGGATAAATGAATATCGAGTATACAATCTAAATCAGTTCGACAACCGATGGATCATACTAATGATACCAGGAGAATGGCAGTATGAACTCATCGAGGCATGGTATCCAAACACCACCTGGAACCCATATGGCACATCCATCTCAATCTTCAACAGCTACGAATTCTACAATGGAAGAACAACATATGCAGAAATCGGTGGATGCTACTACGCAGCACGTCTAGCAGTCAACGAAACACTAAATAAAGAAAAACGACAAGCCGGAGTCGTAGTCATGCGAGAAGCACATCCAGGATACATCATGCCCATAGGGGTATGGAATGTACGAGAAAGCATCAGAAAAGCACTGCAGCATCCATACAAAAAATTTGACACAATAAAAGATACACTCACATATGTCTCAAAAAAAATGGACATACCACTACAGAGATGGATCAAAAACAGTGCTATCCTCAAAAAACACTTGTATCAGAAAAAAATAGAAGACTTCCAAAAAAAAATAGAAGAAAACTATGATGATCAAACAAGTTGAATGCAAAACAGCATTATCCCCATCATCACTACCAGATCTAGACTACTCTCTAAACCCATATAGAGGATGCCAACACAACTGCATATACTGCTACGTACCCAACGTGATCAACATACCACGAGAAAACTGGGGAAAATTCGTAGAGATAAAAAGAAACATACCTCTAATACTATCAAAAGAGTTAAAAAGAAAAAAACCAGGAATCATAGGCATCTCAACAGTAACAGACCCATATCAACCAGTTGAAAAAAAATACAAACTAACCAGATACTGTCTAGAACAACTACTAAAACATGACTTCCCAGTCTGCATACAGACAAAATCCTCACTAATAACAAGAGACATAGACATAATATCCAAAATATCCGATGCTGAGGTCATGATAAGCATAGGAACACTAAACGACAAAGAAAGAAAACTACTAGAACCAAACTCCTCCTCCATCAAAGAAAGACTAAAAACACTTAAAATATTTGCTAACAACAACATAAAAACCTCGGTTTTCTTCGGACCAATATACCCAACGATAACGACAAAAGAAATACCAAACATAATAGACACATTCATACAACACAATATATCGGAGATAACAATCGACAACCTTCATCTAAAACCGGGTATATGGGAGAATATCCAAAAAAAACTGCAGAACCAACCAATCATCTACAAGGCATTTCTCACAAAAATCTATGGAAACAAAAAAAATCATTACAGTGAACTGAGACAAAAAATAATAGAGATAGGAAAAGAGAGATCCATAAAAATCATAGATGCTTTCTAAAAGAAGAAAAACAATGATTCAAAAGAATCTAAAACATCAAAATAATATATCACAAAGTATCACAACAAACATCAGCAGCAATATCCAGCAATCAGAATAATTTAAGTACGGGAACTACCATTACAGCAAAAAAATCCTTTCATACAAAAAAACAAAAATCTCAGAATAAAAATGTGATGAAACATGGCCAAAGCTAGAGCAAGAGCAGCAGCAAAAAAAGTTAGAGATAAATGGAGAGCAAAAAACTGGTACAAAATAATTGCTCCACCTATGTTCAACAACATAGAAATAGCAGACACACCTGCAGACAAAACATCAAACCTTATAAACAGAGTAACTGAGGTATCTATGCAGGATCTAACAAATGATTTCAGAAAATCCCACATAAAACTATTTTTCCAAATACATAAAATAGAGGAATCAAATGCTCTCACACGGTTCATAGGACACACACTAGCAGCAGATTATGTGAGAAGACTAATACGTAGAAGACGATCACGTATCGATGGTGTATATGATGTAACAACACGCGATGGAGCAGTTGTAAGAGTAAAACCATTTGCCACCACAGAAAAACGGATACAAAGCTCGCAAAAAAGACTGATACGTAATGTGATGAAAAAAACTATTATAGAACAGGCAAAAACAAAGACACTCAGTGAATTTATAAAAGATGCACTTGATGGAAAAATAGGCAGTGAGATATACAAAAACTGTAAAAACCTTTATCCCGTGAAACGGATTGAAATATACAAAACAGAGGTAAAAAAACAGCCTACCATAAAAACCGAGGAAGAAAAACCAGCGGAAAAGACTAAGGAAGAAGAAAAAACAAAAACAGAAAAAGAAGAAAAGAAAAAAACAGAGGAAGAAACAAAAACATCATCATCCGCCAAGAAAAAAATAGTTGAAAAAAAGAAAAAGAATAAAACAAAAGCCACATCTAAAACATCTAAATCATCCAACAGCAAACAAGAAAAAGACGAGGAAAAAAGAAAAACATCAACATCAAACAAGTAAAACAAAAAATGGATCCATAAAAAATACAATATCCACACAAATATTTTTTAACAAACTATTTATATATTTCTGATAGTTATGTTTATCTTATGCAATGGCTGGGTAAAAAAAATCTCCTTATCATATTCATAGCCTTCTCTCTGCTTTCAATTCCTATTTTAACAATTCCTGTAGAGGGATGTAAAAACATTATAGCTGTAGGGGATGCCACTGGTGGAGAATACAATCTACTGTTAAAGGTGAGGGACCCAAGTAGACCAGGATTGCAGGTGTTGTGCATCGTGCCTAGGGGGTACGACTATACATATCATCATCCATGGAGTGGCAGCCATATGAGTTTTAAAGTGAAACATAGGTTTATAGGAGTTGCCACAAGAGGGGACACACCACCGGCTATAGTGAAGGCAGGTATGGCTCTCAGCGATGCAGGTCTGGCATATGGCGATGCTGATACCATGTCCAACTGGAAAAATCCAACAAAATATGCATGGGATGACTTCGATTGGATACGATATGCCTGCCAAAGCGCAGATAATGAGGAAGAAGCAGTCTTTTTAATGACTGTAGATGCTGTGGACAATCTACATGCATCTGCTGTTTCTGAAAACCTCTTTATAGTGGGGCCTCAAAAGGCATATGTGGTGGAGGCAGATGCATTTCACTACAGTATAAGAGAAATCAATGACGATGTCATCGTTATGTCAAACTATCCAAAAGATCTGTGGAAAACACAGGTTCATAGAAAACTCCCTATATCCTCATCATTTGATACTGTAAAAGAGAGATATGTCCGAAAAGGAGGAGTCTTGAGATTAGGATCCTTATATGGAATCAGAGTTATTGATATTGGAGACAACTGGGTTGATGTGAAACAAACCCCCTCTCTCAAAATCATTGATAAAGGGATTAGAGTGACAGGTAGAAAAACGAGAATACATGTTGGAGAAAGAAAAACAGTAGGAGACTTTAGTGTAGAACTGTTAGAAAACAATGACAACAGGGCAAAGATCCGGGTTTCATACAAGTTCAAGGCATGGGAGAACAAATTGATGGACATCATAGAACCCAGATATGGATTCATCACTGTTAGAGACCTGATGAACTGGTCGCGACTTAACAGCAGCGATCTAGATGGGCTACGGGGAATGTGTGAAAAAAACTACATGTTTGAATCAGCAATGATATACAAAATACCATACAAAAATCACAGAATCATGAGCAGCGGATGGTTTGCAGCAAACCATGCCTGCTCTTCCATATACATTCCAGTTCATATATGTGACACAAAAATTTATAAACCTTATATGTCTGGTGAGGCAGCAAAGATATCACTGGAACTGCTAAAAACCTATGGATATAATCAAAAACTTATGTCATCATTTAGCAGAACAGAGAATGTGTTTTTAAATGAGATGAAAAACATAGAGGAATTAGCAGCTGTACTTGTAGATGACAAACATGATGAGAAAAAGGAATCCAAGATCAGTGATTTACTCACAACCATAGATATAGGTATGCAGAAACAGGCGTTGCTAACAGAACAGATATGGGTGGAAACATCTAAGATGCCCAGAGAAAAAAAACAACGGATGATAGATGTCATAAAAAACATTTGGAGTAAAAATTATTCTCTCTCCCTTGAAACGATGGAAAATGCAACATATAAACTGATGGAAATCCTAGATGGAGATGATGCTATTATTGTTGATAAGATCATTGATATCATACTGAGTATCTGCAGATCCTGGATCGATGCAGCTAAGGATATTGGAAAAAATGTTTTATCAGCTGAAAGAAACTATTGTATAGGACTCGATCTTGTTGAGAAAAAAATGTATGAACCAGGTTTTGAATATCTACAAAAATCTTTTAGACAAAGCAACGATCTACTTATGAACAAAATATATGATGAACAAACAAGCCAGGGATATATAAGAAACACAGGGGAGG
This sequence comes from Thermoplasmata archaeon, assembly GCA_003649715.1. GTDB lineage: Archaea > Thermoplasmatota > E2 > DHVEG-1 > DHVEG-1 > B82-G9. Next base: position 5,187 of record QMSS01000040.1, on the reverse strand, counting down.
ACATTGCCTCATTAGACGCAAGAGGAAAACTAGCTTTGATCGCTGTCTTATCTGCAGTATCTTTTATAGCAATAATCGCAATAACTACAAGGAAAAGAAATTGATTCTACCCGCACCTAAAAACTTGCATACAACATATAGGAATGAGCGGGGTTGAAAAAACATTAAAAAACAATGGGATCATTTAGGAGGAGATGAGGATTATCTTTCTATGGGAGATAACAGAGAGATAGTTGTAATTGGATGTGGCGCTGCAGGTGGAACAGCTGCCCAGTTTGCAAGGAAGACGGATAGAAAAGCCAGTATAACCATTTTTGAAAAAACCATGTATCCACAGTACTCTAAATGTGGCCTCCCATATGCTATATCTGGTGAGATACCAAAATTTGAGGAGCTTATAGAGTTCCCCAGAGAATGGTTTGAAAAACAAGGGATAAACATTTTCCTAGAAACAAGGGTTGAGAGGATAGATGTAAAAAAACATCTAGTTGTAGGTAGACAAGGGGGTACTGTGATAGAAAAAACATATGATAGTCTTGTTATAGCAACAGGTGCTAGACCCTATATTCCGCCCATACAAAATGTTTATCAAAATGGGAGGCTACTATATGGGGTCCATGTTCTTAGAACCATAGAGGATGCACGGCAAATATTTTTTGAAATAAAAAATGATGAAAAAGCAACCATAGTTGGAGCTGGTATGATAGGCTTAGAGGTGGCTGACTGTTTGTATAAAAAAGGGATGAAGGTCACTATTGTAGAGGCTCTACCAACTGTGCTGGCAAATTCTTTAGACAGTGATATGTCTGACATGGTTTTACAAATGATCGGCAAATATGTAACATTGTTTATGAATCATATTATAACAGGAGTATATGGTAGAAATGGGAAAATCAACAAAGTGTTTATTAAGAACAAAGAAACAGGTGAGGAAAAAGAGATAGATACTGATATACTGGTTATCGCAGCTGGAATCAAACCAGAGATATCATTAGCTAAAAAAATAGGCTGCAGGATAGGAGAGACAGGGGGTATAATAGTTGATAAAAGATGTGAGACCACAATTAGAGACGTTTATGCAGCGGGGGATTGCACAGAATACATAGATTTTGTTACAAAAAAACCTGCTCAGGTTGGACTTGGCAGTATAGCAGTAAGACAGGGTATTGCAGCTGGCATAAATGCAGCAGGTGGAAACTATGAGATGCCAGATGGTATCCTACAGACACGTACATCAAGGTTTTTTGAAATAGAAATAGCTGCGGTTGGACCCACAGAAAAATCTCTGCAAAAAAACTTGATGGTCTCAGGGAAATTCAAAGGCTCATCACTACCAAAATATTTACCGGGTGGCGAGCCTATCATAATAAAAACATTGATACATGGAGAAACAGGTAGGATACTATCTGCTCAGGCAGTTGGAAGCAACGCTGCACAGAGGATAAACACATTTGCTTGCGCCATATATAATGAGATGAAAGTGGAAAAACTTAGAAAACTTGAAACAGCATATGCACCAACAATTGCACCAACATTAGATGCCATAACCCTCGCCTGCGATGCAGCCTATATAAAACTAAAACATCACAAAAAATCATCATCATAAAAAGTGGGTTCTTTTTAGAAAAAAACAATGCTTTGGGGAGGTAAAGCAAGGTTTGAGGATACTACACGTTTCCGACACACATCTGGGATACACAGCTTATAGAAAGACAACCGAGGATGGGATAAACCAGAGGGAGATAGATATCTATGACGCCTTCAAACAATTCGTTGACTACGCTGTTGAAACAAAACCAGATCTCATACTACACACCGGTGATCTATTCGACTCCGTACGACCTACAAACAGAGCTATCACAACAGCCGTACAGCAGATACTACGTATCTCAAAAAAAGAAATACCAATTATAATCATATCTGGAAACCACGAAACACCACGTCTCAGGGAAACAGGAAACATATTCAACATATTTGAACATCTAGACCATGTATACCCAGTATACAATGGTAGATATGAAAAAATCATACTCACAACAAAAAATAATGATGAAAAAATAAGTATCCATGCAGTTCCTCAATGTCAGACTAAAAAGGAATACATCGACAATCTCAAAAAAATCAGCATAGACAAATCTGCAGACTACAACATAGTCATGCTACATGGATGTGTAAAGGGAATACAAGAGTTCAGCATGAACGACTTCAACGAGCTACTCATACCAATACATTTCCTAAAAAAAGAATTCGATTACATAGCACTTGGACACTACCACAAATATACACAAGTAACTGAAAACTCATTCTACTCAGGATCCACCGAACATCTCACATTCGCAGAAGCCATGGAACAAAAAGGATTCATAGAACTAGAAACAAACAACGGCAAAAACAGACACAACTTCATACCACTAAAAAACAGACCCATGATAGACACACCACCCATACAATGCCAACACCTATCCATCACCGAAATAATGAAAAAAATAGGAGAAATCATAGAAAAAATAGATCCCAAAGAAAAAATATTTCGAATCAACCTAAAAAACATCCCCATGCACATATACAGAGGAATCGACTTCAACACAATAAGAGAAAAAAGCTTAGGGGCAACACACTACGAGATCAAAACAGACATAATCAAAGAAGAAAAAATATCACAAAACACAGCATACAAGATAAACACCGTAGCAGAAGAATTCAAAACATTCCTACAACAACAAAACAACATACAAGAAAAAGAAAAACTGCTAAAACTCGGCCTACAATACATACAAAAAATAGAAACAAAAAAAGAACAATTGTGAGGAAAAAACAAAAAAATGATACTCAAAACACTAACACTAAAAAACTTCAGAAAATTCAAAAACACAACAATAGACTTCCCAGACGGAATAACAGGCATAATAGGACTAAACGGAACAGGAAAAACCACCATATTCGAAGCCATAGCCTGGGCCCTATATGGACCAAATGCGGCACGAACATCATCAGACCAAATAAAAAGAGAAAACGCAGAACCCCATGAGCCCTGCAGAGTAGAACTAGAATTCATATTCGAAGACAACAAATACAGAATAATAAGAGAAATGCTAGGAAAAAAACTAGCACCATCAGCATCCATAACAGTAAACAACAAAATAGCAGCACAAGGAGCAGAAACAGTAACCAAATACATACAAAAAAAACTAGGCCTGGACTTCAAATCCTTCTATACCTCAATCTTCGCAAGACAAAAAGAACTAAACGCATTATCAACCATGAACGCAAGCGAAAGAAGACCACTCATACTCAAAATGCTAGGCATAAACATACTAGACGACATAATCACAGAAATAAGAACAGACAAAAAAAACAAAAAATACCTCATAGAAAAACTAAACTCAGAACTAACCGACGAACAAGGGCAAAACAAAATAGAAAAATACAAACAACAAACAAGAAAACTAAAAAAACAAACAGAAGAAATACAACACACAATACAACAAAACAAAAAAAACATAGAAAACATCCAAAAAAACATAGACCTACTAGAAAAAGAATATGAAAACAACAAAAAAACATACGAAAAAACAAACCAACTCAAACAAAAACTAGAAGACAAAAAAAACCTGTTCGACAAAAAAAACAAACTAATAGAAGAAATAAAAAAACTCCAAACAAAAATAGATGAGAGACAAAAAAACATCGAAAAACAAAAAGAAAAACTCAAAAAATACGAAAACCTAGAAGAAGAGCTAAAAAAACTCGAAGAAAAAATAAACAAAACACAAGAAAAACTCAACAACACACTCAAAAAAATAGAACAGAAAAAAACAATGATAAAAAACATACAAAAAAACCTAAAAGAAGAAAAAGAAAAAAAAACAGAAATAGAAAAGATAGGACCCACAGCCAAATGCCCCACATGCGAAAGAACACTAGGCGAACAATACAACAGGCTAATACAAAAACTTGGCAACAACATAAAAAACAAAAACAATGAAATAAAAAAACTCCAACAACAAAGCAAAGAACACGAAGAAACATACAACAGAACACTACGAGAAAAAGAGGCGCTACTAAAAAAGAAAAACTACCTACAAAAACTACAAATAGAACAAGAAAAAACAAACACCATCATACAAAACACAAACATAGAAATACAAAGAGAAAAAAAAGAAATAAAAAATAAACAAGACGAAATAGAAAGGATTGGAGACATAGAATTCAAAGAAGAAGAATACAACCTAGTCAAAAAAAATGTTGAAGAATCCTACAAAAAATACCAGCAATCACTGGACATACTCAACGAAAAAAGAAAAAAACTTGAAAACGCAAAAATTGAGCTAGAAAGAAAAGAGGGAGAAAAAAACCTCTTCCTACAAGAAATAAAAAATCTACAAGAAAAAATCAGAGAGCAAGAAAAAATCAGAGAACGCATAGAAAAAGAAAAAACAGATCAACAATACCTGGGAATACTAAATGAAATCATGATCTCCTTCAGAACACATCTAATATCACGAATACGACCCATGCTATCATCATATGCATCAGAGTTACTAGAACAACTCACAGATGGAAAATACAGAGAGATAGAGCTGGATGAAAACTACAACATAATCATATACGACAATGGAAACCCATTCAAAATAGAAAGATTCTCAGGTGGAGAAGAAGACCTAGCCAATCTATGCATCAGATTAGCCATCTCCGAAATCATAACACAGCGAGCAGGTAGCATATTCAACTTCATAATACTAGATGAGATCTTCGGATCACAGGATTACATCAGAAGACAAAACATCATAAAAGCATTAAACAATCTGTCATCAAAGTTCAGACAGATATTTCTCATAACACACATAGACGATATAAAAAATTTTATGGAAAACACAATTATAGTCACAGAAGATGAAGAAGGTATAAGTAGAATAAAATTAGAGTAAAAAACAGAGAAAAATAGCGAAACAAGGGGGGATCCCCCCTTCAGTTGTTCCAGAGGACCTGAACCCGTTCTAACAGCAAACTAAAGTTGTATATACCTTACAGAGAGGTTTTTGTCCCTACACATTAAAACATTTTTGAAACTGTCAAGATAAAACTTAAATAATCCAATCCCTCCTATTTTTGTTGGGAAAACAAATCTAGGAGGGATGGAAAATATTAACAGAAATTGTAAAGATTGTTGAGCATAAAAAGATTTTT
>QMSS01000039.1 GCA_003649715.1 Thermoplasmata archaeon | reverse complement strand
TTCTCATTATACGTGTGCCAATCCCTTTTATCAACGTATTTTTTACCCCATCTTTTCTTTTTCATTGGTGCATCCCAAAAGAGGAATGCATCTTTACTATCTTAAATTATGCAACACAGCATGAGAGGGATAAAAAATATATAGTTTGTAGGAATGGGGGGAAAATTGTTATCGTTTTTTTTGTAAAAAAGCGGGGAAGGTAAAAAGTCTGTGCTTTAGGTATTCTGCTAAGTTATGATCCTGTTCCAGAGTTTTTTTGTATTTGGGATGGCTGCCTCTAAGTGGGAGTAAATAATATTTCATGAATTAATCTAATTTGCTTGTATCTGCTTTTTCTTTTGGTTGAATCAATACTTATTACTTTTTGTTTTAATTTTCTGTTGGTTGGAAAAATCACTGTGGGGCTACTATTTTTATTTCTGCAGTAGGTATTATTATACGGATGCGGTGGGATTCGAGCCCACAATCACTGGCTTAGAAGACCAGTGCCATATCCAGGCTAGGCTACAGGCCCAAACACTACCGCACCTCACAAGAAATGGTTTTTTAAAAAAGTATGGCGTCTACTCATCTACTCATCATCTAAAGAGTTTTTGCTCAATAGTAAATGATGCTGATGTTGTATTTCCTGATCAGATTGAAAAATAGACTAATGTTTTTCTCTCATGGGTGATCTTAAGCAGATTTTGAAAAACACTTTCTGGTTCATCAATAGCCATCAGAATATGCGGCTCATCAAGATTTTTAATCAGAGTTTCAACAAGTCACTGAGATGAACCACATAAAACACGTTCTCAGATTTTTCCTTCCTTTTCCCGCATCGGTATGTTCGAGGCGAAAATACCACTTTTTAATGCTGTATTCACCAAAGAGACAGGTGAGGTATGTTTTCCTGAATCATTTATAAAACCATTTTCCACTTTGTTTTCTTTGTTTCTTCACTATCATCATATATATTATATCATTTCAATCATGTTTCTTCTGTTGAAACTAGAAATTGAGCTAATTTTAATAGCTCTTTTTAGAAGAACTACGTATGCCGAAAAGTTTAATAATTTTTCATAGATCTTAATAATTATTCATAGATGGATATAATGATAAAAACCGAAGTAATACCTAAATCTTCATTCACAAAAAAGATGTGTCTCATGTTATCATTTTTTGTTTTCTTTCTTGCTCTCTGCTTATTCTGTTATGTTCTTACTAACAACGCTAGCAATGTAAAGATTATACATCTTACGTTTGTTCTCCTCATTTTCTCGATAGCTGATATTGTAACTCTTCTCTATAAAATTCATCAGAATACCTGTACAGTCAATAAAATAAAAAAGAAACACGAGGAAAACAATGGATCATAAAAAAGAATATAAACATCTAAAAAAAGAACTTGATCTTCTTGATGTATTTTGTATTGCATCAGGAGCTATGATTAGTTCTGGGTTGTTTATCTTACCGGGACTAGCATTTGCAAAAACAGGCCCATCTGTGATTCTCTCATACATTGTTGCAAGTCTTCTGATGATACCCACTATGTTCTCCAAGATTGAACTTGCAACAGCCATGCCAAAAGCAGGTGGAAATTATTTTTTTATAGATCGAAGTATGGGTCCTATAATGGGTACGCTAGGAGGACTTGCTGATTGGTTCTCATTATCACTTAAAAGCGCTTTTGCTTTATTGGGTATAGGCATCTTTCTATTACTGATTAACCCGGGCATTACAGAGGCCCAAATAAAACTTGTTGCTATACTCTGTTGTCTATTTTTCACTGTTATTAACATAATTGGTGTCAAACTTACTGGAAAATTTCAGATAATCATGGTAGTTACGCTCATAGGTTTACTTGCCTTCTATGCTATTTTTGGTTTTCGTTCAGTTGAATTTCAAAAATTCGTTCCGTTTACTCCTTTCGGTCTTGGTTCCGTTTTTTCAACAGCAGGTTTTGTTTTTATTTCTTTTGCAGGTTTAACAAAAATTGTAGGTGTTGCAGAGGAAATAAAAAACCCTGGACGAAACATTCCTCGCGGCATGTTTCTTGCATGGATTATCATGTCGTTTTTTTATGTTTTAGTTCTCTTTATAACCGTTGGTGTAACCGATGCCGCTCAACTGCAAAATTCACCTTTACCAATTTCCCTAGGTGCTAGCGTTTTTGGAGGACGGACCGGGAGCATAATAATGGGCGTTGCCGCACTTTTGGCATTTGCCACTACTGCTAATGCTGGTTTGCTAGCTGCATCTAGGACGCCACTTGCAATGAGTAGAGATGAATTATTACCAAAAATGTTTAAGAAAATATCTAAACGAGGAACACCTACATTCTCTATAATTTTCACATCTTCCTTTATGGTTTGTGTCATCCTATTTTTAAACCTTGAAAATCTAGTCAAGACAGCCTCAACAATGATTCTCCTGTTATTTATATTTATAAACCTGTCTCTTATCATCATGCGAGAAAGTAAAATACGGCACTATAGACCTAAATTCTATTCTCCTTTGTATCCTTGGGTTCAGATAGCAGGAATCATTGGATATGGCTTTCTCATATTTGAACTAGGTGTCATTCCAATGCTCCTCGTTGGCGTTTTCATTATTTTTGGATTGAGCTGGTATTTTATTTATGCTGGAAAAAAAATAAAAAGAGAATATACTCTCCTGCATGTAATCGAGAGAATAACTGGAATTAGATCAACCAATTATTTAGTTGATGAAGAACTCAGAGAGATTTTAATAGAAAGAGATGATGTTACTGAGAAACGATTTGAACAAATTATTAAAAAATGTGAGGTTGTAGATCTTGACAAAATCCTTCCTCCTGATAAGTTTGCTCAGTTGATAGCACATAAATTAGCCGGACGGTTAGGTACCAATGGTGAGAAACTATATATGCTCCTTAAGAAACGGGGGCGGGATTCTAATATCATTGTGCATCCTGGTGTTGCTATTTTTTCACACATTATAAGGGGGCATAATAAATTTGATATACTTCTGGTTAGAAGTAGGAAGGGGCTTATTCTCTCTGATGATATTGGCCCGATTCATGCGTTTATTTTGATTGTTGCATCTCCAGATCAACAGAGTTTTTATCTTCATTCACTTATGTGGATTATTCAGATTGCTGAGGAGAACTATTTTGAGGAGATGTGGATAAACGCACGAAACAGCGAAGAACTTAGAGAAACATTTCTGTCATTATGGAAAAAATGGAAGGCAGAATGATTAGTTAGAGAGAAAAGCTTACCGATCCATTAAACAACGGTGTATATCAAAGTGATTATGCTGGTATAGTACTGCGGTTATTGGTGAGAAACTTGTTTAGAATCAAATTGTATTTTTATCTAGATAAAGACAAAAGGACAGGAACAGTTAATAAACCCATTCTTGGTCGAAGATGGACAGGAGTAATTTCAATGTCAAGCCAAGCAGGTTTTGGAACGGATACTTCAAAAACTGCAACGATAATATTCCCTTCAATTGCTTCAATTATCTTATTACAGACATAAATCTGTCGTTGCAACGTCTATGGTAGTAGTGGATCGGGATTTTGTTCAAGTTTTTCTATTGCTCCCTCATATGTTTCTCCTGTTTTATGTTCGGTGATAACATGGTACCTTTGTGATGTGATGGCATCAATGATAAGTTTGATGTACATGTGCTCGTTCTTTTCGATTACTGACGCTCTGAAACCCTGTTCTCAGTTCAACCCATCATCTCTCCAATATTTTTCTCACCTCATCCAACACTTTTCCTCCTTTGTCAGTCAGTAGGTATTTCTTCCATGTATTCTTCTTGTCTATACCTCTGACGATCCCTTTTTCTTCCATCTCATGTAACGCCCGGGAAATATTCTGAATAGAACGACTGCTCTCCCTAGCTATCTCTGATGGATGAAGAACTTTTTTCTTGCTGAATGCTTTGATGGTGATCAATCGTCTGTCAACATCTATTACCCACAAGGCAATTTGTTTAATAGCCACGATTTCATCCTCCATTTTTCGCTAAGTTTTTCTGAGCAAATCGATATAAAATTATTTTCACATTTGATAATATCCGGTAATAACGGCATAGCTAATTTAGCCCTCCTCTTTTCTAGATATCATCAAGTTCATGATAGCTTATCGGTGGGTATATATAGCACGATCTGACAGCTATTACGGAACATTTTGTGTGCCTTATCACTTTTTCTGCTACGATACCTGTTAGAAGATTTGCCATTTGCACTGCGAGACTTTGAGGAGTGGTCACTATTATGTCATAGTCTCCTGCCCCCTCAATTATGTACTGACCTGCCCTTTGGTTATTCTCTCCCATAAGGATTGCCTGAGTTTTACGTTTTTTGTCTCACTCAAAAGATTTTGACTGATTCATCAAGCATTTTCCTAAGGTTCCTATCAGACGTATTGGTTATAGATGCGACGGATATCGTATGTTTTCGATTACATGCATGACTGTAACTTCTGCGTCAACTAACCTAGCAAAGCTGAGCTCTTTCTTCAAGGCCGATGCTGAATGAGCTGATCTATCTACTGGGATTAGGATTCTTTTTTACCGTTTCCATGTGATTTCCCGGTCTATACAAACATCTATCATTTTACTTGCTCCTGCCGTCTTGTATTCTTTCATTCTTTTCTTTGCCAGTTTCATAATTATAATACACCACAAATATTTAATATTTTCTAATATATTCTCATAATTACTTATGTCGTAGACATAATGGAAAAAATGATGCTTTTCAGAAGAACAACGTAGAGAAAAATCAAATCCTTGATTCATATAAATTATCTCCGATTGATTGAAACAAAACTGTCAAAACAAACACCTTTATATCTTAAAATCGAAAATAGATATCCTCCAACTAATTATCTGATCAGCAGAGACAGAAAGAGAAGACATGATTCAACAGAATTATTAAATGATATCATCATAATATGATGAAACTGATCACTCAAACGAAATACAGCAACCAAGGAGGATAGAGATTTCTCCATCGGCAATGTTCAGCTACATAAAATAATCTAAAATCTGATTTTTGCCAACAGGAGGGGAGATATTATCATCTCAAGAATGCAACAAGTGGAGACTCAGGATTTATTAATCCTGAAGATAAATGCAAGAATTAGAAGTCAAGATCTGTCTGAAGAATAAACAATTAACGGAGTTAATATCAGATATACTTAAAATAGACGAAGACGATGTATAATGAACTGTGAATGCCAAGTTTAGCACCCTCTTCTTGATATGATATAGAGTGATACAAACGTGTTTATCCATCCTTGTGCTGCTTCTCTGCTTGCATTGTGCACCCATCGATTATAAAATAGTTTTATGAAGGATAGAAAACCTTGCTTAATTGGTTGCCTAAAAGTGTCGATAAAAACTCAGGTTGACGGTTATAGTTTAGAGTAAATGATAATCGCTAATAAAACGGTTCATAGACTATCAGAATAGCTTAAAAAGCGAGTTTTTGAGGAAGGACATAAAACTGGTGTGGTCGAGTTTTCAATCCTACAACTCAAGATATTGGGGCTACTATTGCGAGATTGATACAAACGAAGGTCGATAATGGGGGCTATGACGTTTTCGCCGTATATGACTGGATTTAACATGAGAAGATTATTTGATACAACGAAAGGTTACTTGAGAGATGCCGCATGGTATTACAATATGGCCTCCTAGGACTTGATTAAGGCTGTTCTTAAACGCCCGACATTAGGCTGGACAGAGGAAATACAGCTCAGAAACGAAAAATCTGGTAAAAACCCCTATTTCGAATGGGCTCCTCCCGTTGAAGGGTACGGACCCGGCGGGATTCGAACCCGCGGTCTACAGCTTAGGAGGCTGTCGCCCTATCCAGGCTAGGCTACGGGCCCCTCACCAACAAAAGGTTTTTTATCCTCGCAACCTTCTTCGTCTCTGATAGTTTTTTCATGAGGTGTTGTTTTTGTATTCCATTGTGAAATGTGCATGTGTTGTATCAGTTTCTTCTCTTATTTTTCTCAGCTCGTTTAGTCTGATGGCTTCGAATTCGATTTTTTTTGATTTTAACATTTTAGATATTCCTGGTATGTGGCCATCGCCTATGCATGCTACTATGTTGTTGTAGTCTTTGTTGAGATATATTAGCTGGTCTGTCATGTATTTGTTTCGTTCGTCTATCAATGTTTTTTTTATTGTTGGAAATTTTTTGTTAATTTCTTCGATGTATTTGTCAAAGTTTTCTTGGAGATGTTTTAGTTCTTTTTCTATTCTTTCTCTGCTTATGAAGATTCCTGTGACTCCTGTTAGTAGCAGCCTGATTTTTTCGGATAGGGGCATGTGATGCCACATTTTTGTGAATAGATGTTGTGCATTCATGTCTATGAGTTTTAGTGGTATTTGATGGGTTTGTGCATATTTTATGGCTGTAAGCATTTCGTCTCCTGCGTTTACACCATATTCTTTTGCTATGTTTTCCTGGAATTTTGCTAGTAGTTTGTATATGAGTGGGAGTTTTTTTTCAAAATCCCTATGGGTTTTCTGATGTGTGTGTCGTATTAGGAGTGAGTTGTATCTTTGTTTGTCTAGTTCTATGCAGATTATGCCGGGTTCTTTTTTTTCAAGTAATGTGAGTAGTTGAGATGAGAGGTCAAATACGTGTCCTGTGCCTATTAATGTGATCATTTTTTGTATAGATCCTCCCTTATAAATTTTGGTTATGATTTTATATTTTTGAGGATTTTGATGTTAAGTTGAAGGAGGTGATTTTCTTATTTTTGGGTATTAAATCTTTTTGTTTTTTTTTGTTAATCCAAAACCCTTTTTTGTGGGAAAACCATGAAAAATTTGTGGGGAGCTGCAATAGGAAGTGGATGTAGTGGATGATATGTGTTTTGCATATTGTGTTTTTTTTGTCAGTAAAAATTTTTTGTTTCTTTTAGGTTCCTTCTTTCCATTTTTTCATGTATTTTTTCTGGGTTTTTGTGGGTGTGTCTATTTTTATGTTCATGCTTTTTAGTTTGTACATCGCTATTTTTTTGTCGATTTCGTATGGAACAGGATATACCTTGTTGTCTAGTTTTTCAACATTTTTTTTATTTATCAGCCATTCTGCGGTTAGTGCCTGGTTGGCGAAGCTCATGTCCATGACCTCGCTTGGATGTCCCTCTGCTGCTGAGAGGTTTACTAGTCTTCCCTCAGCTAGTAGGTAGATGGTTTTCCCGTTTTTTAGATGGTATTCTCGTACATTTGGTCGGATTTCTATCCAGTGTTTGGATATTTTGTTGAGGTATGGTATGTTTATTTCGTTGTCGAAATGTCCGCTGTTTGCGATGATGGCTCCATCTTTTATTATGTCAAGTGTGTCTGCATCTATTACGTGTTTGTTGCCTGTTACTGTTACAAATATGTCTCCTATTTTGGCGGCTTGTTTGATAGGCATTACTCTAAATCCATCCATGGCTGCCTCAAGTGCTTTTACGGGGTCTATTTCTGTTATTATTACGTTTGCTCCCATGCCACGTGCCCGCATTGCCAGTCCCTTGCCGCACCATCCATATCCGCTTACTACAAATGTTTTACCTGCAAGTAGAACTGATGTGGCACGTAGTATGCCGTCGATGGTTGATTGACCGGTTCCGTATCTGTTGTCGAAGAAATGTTTTGTCATAGCATCGTTGACTGCTATGATTGGGTATTTGAGTTTCTTTTTTTCAGCCATGATTTTTTGACGGTTTACACCAGTTGTTGTTTCCTCTGTTCCAGCTATCACATGTTTCAAGTTTTCTTTTCTAGTTGTGTGTAGGTGTGTTACCAGGTCTCCACCATCATCCATGGTGATGTTGGGTTTGTGATCCAAAACCTGGTTTATACACCAGTAGTATTCCTTGTTTGATAGGCCACGCCATGCATATACATGTATATCTGTTTTGGCTAGTGCTGCAGCAACTGCATCATTTGTGCTCAACGGGTTGGAACCGCAGAGTGCTATCTTTGCCCCTCCATCTTTTAGTGTCCTTATTAGAACCGCAGTTTCCTTAGTTACATGTAAGCAGCAGCCTATGACGGTGTTTTGGAGTGGTTTTTTCTGCTTGAATTCCTTTCTTATTCTCATGAGAACAGGCATGTGGTCTTCAGCCCAATGTATAAGATATTCTCCTTTTTCAGCTAATTTTAGATCCTTTACCGCATAGTTTTTTGTTTTCTCCACCATAAAAAATATCAACATCCAAAGTTTTTGTTTTTTTCACCTTTTATTTTAGTATGAGTTTTGCATCAACAACACATATATGGTTTTGGTATACAAATACGGGGTTTAAATCCATCTGATCGATGTGTTGTTCTAGTTCCTGACCCATTTTTGATACACGCAATAGTAAGTCTATCACAAGTTTTTTGTTTGCATTTATGTTTCTAAAACCTTCTAACAGTTTTTTTCCTTTGATTTCTTCGATCATCTGCTCTGCATCATATCTATCTATTGGTACTATACGGAATGCCACATCTTTGTAGAGCTCTGTGAATATGCCTCCTATTCCACACATGATTGAAAGGCCAAATGTGGGGTCCTGTATCAGTCCAACTATGACTTCAACTCTTTTTTCTACCATCTGATCTACAAGAAATTTTTCAGAGGGAAATCTCTTCTTGAAATCTTTGAATACTATGCGTAGATCATTCATGTTTTGGATATCTAGTTTGACACCATTTACATCGGTCTTATGTAGGATTCTGTTGGAACATACCTTTAATGCTACTGGAAAATCTATTGTTATGTTTTCTAAGTCCTTTTCTTTGGATACAACAAAGTATTTTGTTGTAGGTATACCATATGCTCTTAGCAGATCCTTTGCCTCGTTTTCTGCAAGTAAACCCTTTTTCTGTATGAGCTGTTTTACAACCTCTTTCATATAAAAAACCCTGGTTTCCCCATTATTTTTTTCTATGGTCTATTACTCTTTTTGCTTTTAAACCATTTTGAGGTATAGTGTTTGGTGGCACAATTGTTACATGTGGTGTGAATACTATAACTGTTTTTATCTCATTCTGCAGTTTTTTCTCCAACAGCAGTTTTTCTTTTTTACCAAGTTTTTTTCTACTCTCTACCTCCACAGTAAGCATATCCATGTTGTTTTCTGCTGTTGTGAGTATCATTCTCCAGTTGCCTCCTACATCGGGGTTTTTCATCAACACAGACTCTATCTGACCAGGGAATATGTTTGTTCCACGTATGATTATCATGTCGTCACTCCGTCCTTTGATTGGAGAATGTTTGACATGTGTTCTACCGCATTCACAGATCTTTGTGTCATATATTTTTGCGATGTCTCTAGTACGGTATCTAAGCAGCGGCATACCCTCTTTCGTGAGGGTTGTAATAACAAGTTCTCCTTCTTCTTCTACATCAACTGGTTCTAATGTTTTTGGGTCTATACATTCAACCAGAAAATGATCTTCCCATAGATGCAGTCCATTGTGCTGGTCGCAGTCTGTTGAAACACCAGGTCCACACATCTCAGTGAGACCATAGATGTCATGAACGTCATCCATGCCCCACATCTCCATGATACGTTTTTTCAGACCATGAGTAAACATCTCAGCTCCAAACAAACCATTACGTACTCTAAGCTTTTTGGGATCAACACCTATTTCATGTGCAACCTGCCCAAGACGCAGGGCATATGATGCAACACCGGATATAAAGGTTGTACCATAGTATTCCATGAGATGGATCTGTCTCTCAGATTGTCCTTTGCCAGATGGGACAACCAATGCACCAATCCTCTGTGCGCCATAATGGAAGCCAAATGCTCCAGTAAAGGTCCCATATGGTATAGGGTTTTGGAAAACATCCTTTTTTGTCAAACCAGACATAGAAAGGCATCGTGCCATGACCTCGGACCAAACATTGATGTCATGCCATGTGTAGCAAACGGTAACCGGAATACCGGTTGTGCCAGAGGATGCATGCAGCTCAATGCAGTTATCAAGTGATGTAGCTAGCATACCAAATGGTGCGTTATCCCTGAGATCGTCTTTGGTGGTAAATGGTAACCTATGGATATCTTCAAGGGATTTTATGTCTGATGGAGTAATATCCAACTCCTTGAATCTTTTATGATAATAGGGGACATTCCTGTATACCCTATGAACTGTTTCCTGGAGTCTCTTAATCTGCAATTCTTTAATCCTTCTGCGAGGCATCGTCTCCATCTTATGATCAAAGAATCTGTCCATAAAAACCATTCCTCCCTACAGACGAATAGATGATATCAGATTTTAGATGAGGGGGGTATATAAGATCCAGATATGTAGGAGGGCATCGGTTGAGGGGAAAATATGTAATCAACTATTTATTAAGTTTGGTTAGACAAAAGTGGACATTGCCAACATCTCACCTCCAACAATGGATTATAGAATGGGACACTAAGCTATATCCCAGGATTTGATGCCCTCCAACGAGCTGTTATAGGGGAATCTTTTCCAGAAATGTTTTTATCCTTGCCTTTTGAATAGATTATACTATTTGTTCTATAGCAATTATGTTTCTCCAAAAAGGTTTGATAAGCATGTTCCAACCCACGTCTCTTTTAGACTACAAGGGTGCCGAAGTCCCTTGTCTCCATGGATTAAAAGGTTTATTATTGCGATAATACTCTCCTCAGGAGACAAAGGGCATCTAGTGATGTTCTCGTTATGGAAGTATATACAACTAGAAGACAACTAGTACATTCCTGCCATCAACATCTATCGCATTCCAAACATCAACCAATCTTTTCAGTTTAACTTGGTTTCATCTACCGCTATTAGCTCTCCGGTATCTTCTTTCATTTACAAATAACTCCTTAGAGGGAATGACTCTATGCATCCGAAGATGTCTATGAGTTTCCTGCAGTAGATACTCGCCTGATAGTTTTTAACCGCTAGAATTTTGATCTCCAAGTTTCTCTTGCTTCAGCAAAAGATTTTTAGCGTGCATTAATCCTCTCCTGTTCTCTTTTCAAATAGAGGAAGAAGTGTTACCCTTCTAAACTTTTTCAAAAAGTTGACGGTCTCCAAAGAGCTGATAGTCTCTTACAATATCTGCTGTGTTGCATAATTCAATAATGTTTAGTCTCTCATCTACCCTGGGCTTTTTAATTTCCGATATAGCTATCCTGTAACCCAG
>QMSS01000038.1 GCA_003649715.1 Thermoplasmata archaeon | reverse complement strand
CTGAAGTTTTATTTCTCTATTGTTTTGTAGTAGTTTTATTTTTTTTTCGTCTAGTAGGAAGGCTCCTTCTATTAGGCTTAGTTGTAGGGTGTTGTCTGGTAGTATTTTGCCTAGTTTGTTTTTGCTATGTAGCCTTCCGGCATATTTTGTTTTTTTTATGATTATTTTTTTGTTGTCTATTAGTTCGCCTATGGTTTGCATGGTTTTATATCCTATTTATGTAAAAAAGGTTTTTTTGGGATAAAAAAATGTAGGCTCTGTCTGTATTTTTTATTTTTGTTGTTTTTTGTAGTAGTCATGTATGCTTCTTGGCATCCATTTTTTGTAGAAGTATTTTTTTTCTTTGTGTTTTGATGATATGCCGCATATTATTAGGCCTAGTCCTAGTCCTGCGATTCCACCCAGTATTATGAGCAGTATGGTGAGGTATGTTGGGTATATGAGGAGTATGTGTTGTGGTGTTGGGGTTTTTATTTCTGGTATTCCGACATATCTTGATGATCTGCTGTTTGGTGCGGTGGTGAATGTTAGTGCACCTGCTATTAGGTCGCTGTATTTGTAGTATACTAGTGCGCTGTCTAGTGATGATTCATTTTTTAGTGTTTGTGCGTATTCGTAGTAGCTTACAGCAAGTACTGGTTCTATTCCTTGTTTTCTGCTTTCACTTATGCTGTTACTTGCGCTTTCTTGTGCTCTTTCTATCTTGTCATTGGTTGTTCCGTCTATGAGTTCTAATGCAAGGTTTGCTTTTAATAGCGCTTCTAATGCTTCGAATAATGCAGCAGCTGGGTATCCTTGTTCTTTGTCTTTTTGCGCTGAGTTGAGTGATTCTTCTGCTTCATTCAGGTAGTTGGATGCTTTTCCGATTTCCTGTAGTATGACGTTGGAGTAAACTGCAGCTTGTTCTGCATCTTCTATGTATTCTTCTGCAAGGTTTGTCAGCATGGTGTTGTTGATCTCACCTGTGTCGTTGAAATATGAGGATATTCTAAGCCACCATCCTATGCTTTTGCTTCTTTCTACTGCAAAGGCTATTTTGTAGAGAGCATTTAGATAGTCGTTCCTGTTGTAGCTATTTCTGGCTTCGGAGAGGTAGGTGTTTGCCTCTGATGCTCTTTTTTGAGCTGCGCCAACGCATTGTAGCGAGATCATACCTTTTATTTCCTCGTTTTTTGCTTCCTCGCTTTTGTTGTTGTATAGAGAGGTTGCTTCATCTATTAGGTTTTGTAGGTATTCCTGTTCGTCATCTGAGCTAAAATATCTGCAGGCATAGGACACAAAACGTGAGTCGATCAATGACTGAAATGATTTACTTGTGCTAGAATAATATAGCTCTTGTTTGTACCATTTCTCTGCCTCTTTCAAAGTTGAGTTCGCTTCGTTTAGTATATCAGTTATCTGATTTCGGTAGTAGAATGGAAAACGATTGGGTATAT
This sequence comes from Thermoplasmata archaeon, assembly GCA_003649715.1. GTDB lineage: Archaea > Thermoplasmatota > E2 > DHVEG-1 > DHVEG-1 > B82-G9. Next base: position 9,787 of record QMSS01000038.1, on the reverse strand, counting down.
GTGAGTTGTTGAACAATTCACTGGCGTTGTTAAACAAGTTTTTTGCCTCATCTAGAAGCATCGATGCCAATGGTTTCATGGAATCAATGTAATCTTCAGTAGTTATTTGACTGTTTGATTCCGTCATCTCAAAACATCTACCTGTGGTGTAGAGGAGTGCATCATTTATGTCAGCTACCTCTACAACGTTTATACCATATTTTTCCATGGCATAATCTGAAACATTTCTGGTAACTGGATGAGTGATGATTTGTTTCCATCCATTGATCACTCGGGTTTCTGTTACCATCTCTGTATATGTGCCTTGTCCCTTAGGAATTAGGAAACGTGTTGCACCGACAGAATATGCTGCATCGATCTTCTGTAGTATACCACCAACTGGGCCTATGCTTCCATCAGGGTTTATCATACCGGTCATAACAGTATGATTATTAACACTCCAGTTCTCCAAAGCAGCAATTGTTGCAACTGTCATAACAGCACCAGCAGATGGGCCACCTATGATAGGAGCAGAGGTTCGCACAACAAAAAAGAAATCATAGCCTGACGGGTCAACGCTGCAGTTCTCATCGCTTTTTACAAGCGCAGAGGCTACCTTCACTGCCAGACGTGCAGACCCCTGCATATCAATCTGCGTAAGTGGTAGGGTATCGACAAAAACCCTTCCGCTGCCATTACTCTGAACTGTGACTGTTATTGTTGAGATAACACCAATGTATCCTTCATTTGTTTTTGCAACAGCTGGGGCATAAACAGTCACATTACGGTAGCTTATAGATATCCTCCCAGTGTATATCTCACCAGGATCTGCCATAAAAGACAGTGACTGAGGGAAAAAACAGGAGACTATGAATAGAGAAACTATGGATACTGTAAAAATCTTTTTTATCATTTTTCCAAACTCACCCCGGCAAAAACTATTTTATTTCACTAATTTTGTCAAACAATTTATCAGGTAAATTAGAGAGCTTAATAGATGATTATATACTAAAAACTTACTATCCATTCCCTTTAGCTCTTTTTAAACTTGTCTATAAGAAAGAAAACATTTTTTTCTTTTTTTTTACGATATTTTTAAGTACCCCTGCTAGATACCCAACCCACGATTATGACAACCATGATGAACATGAAAAACAACAAATTTGTTATAGAAAAAAACCTTGAGGTTGACAAAAAAAACGTTATACACAACCCAGACGACGACTTTTTTATAGAATTCCTCAAACCATACTACATCGTTACAAAAGATGGACAATACCTATTCGGATCAACACAACCTGGTAGACGACCAGATAGAGCATTCTACATGGTTCCCAAAAACTATAAACTAGGTAAAAAACAGCAGAGAATCGACACAAAAATTGGAAAAAAAATATATGAAGTTGCAATGAGGTATCTAAAAGAAGATAAGCCAAAGCTTATCATTCAGGAGGGTATACAGGGAGAATCCGGCTATGAAGTAGGACTTCGCATAGTAATCTCCGTAGAAATTCCCCACACCGCATACATAGCCTGGATGGGTAAAATGATGGTTTTTCCACCCAAAGAAAACATGAGTATCGACTGTTGGAACTATATTATAAGAGAAAAACTACCAGACAAATATATACAAGAGATTAAAGATATTTGGCCAGAATATGATCCAGACACACCGCTAACATTGTATGATTTCACAGAAATGGACAACAACATCAGACGTGTTCTCAGCCTAGGAGTCGATTACTTCGGCGGAGCCTTCAAAAAACCTAACCTAACAATGGTGTGGAACAAGGCAGAATCAGATGGACTGATATCCTATCATGCCGGATGTACATCTGATCGTGTTCTAAAAGGTCTAAGTGGAACAGGAAAAACCACTTTAACCGTTGGCCCTAAACTAGAACAGGATGATGCATGTGTTGGAAAACCAGTATACGACAAAAATGGTAAAATCACTGCTGTTCAGCTAATAGGATTAGAAGCTGCTAGCTTCGCAAAATCCGAAGGACTAACGCCTGACAAACCTGAGTATCCTGGTTTGATGAAATCCAGAGAAATCGATAAAAATGGAAAAAGACACATTGTTCTAGCAATGAACATCGACTGCGAAGGCGTAGAATATGTGTATAAAGATATCAAGGGCCATAAGGTGAAGATTCCACAAAAAATACCAGGTGAGGAAATAGGGTCATTACAATGCACAAAATATGAAAAAAGTGGAACCACCAATGGGCGGTTCATCTTCCTATTCAGCGAGTTAAACCCCAGATGGGGAAGTGGCAAAAAAAAGTTCCTCAAAACCGAGTCACTTAGCTTCAAAAAATATGACATACTAGAACCAATCTTCAGAGTCACTGATCCAAAAATGGCTGTTGCCCTAGACAGCGCATGCGAAAGCATCATCACATCTGCAATAGCTGCTCAAAAACCTGGCACCAGAATACGGTCATATGCAGCAACAGACTTCATGGCAAGAGAGCAATCACAACAGGCTCTACTAAAACTAAAAATGTACACCGACATGGGACTAGACTTCGATGGTAAACTAGTTTTCTTCATCAACAACGCAGGTTTTGTAGGTGAATACGACATAAATGGAAACCAAATCAAAAAACTAGACAAAAATGGAAACCCCATACCAAAGAAAGACAAAAAAACAGGTGAAATACTACGAAATGAACTCGGTGAAATCAAATATGAGGGACAGGGAGAGGGAATCCGTGTATGCGACTCAAAAAAACTAATAGACCTAGTGGAGCATAGAAAGATCAAAAAATGGATAAAACATCCCGTGTTCGGCTACCTAATACCAGATCCTAAGGAATTAGAAGAAAAACATGGAATGAAGGATTTCCGTAGAAGATTCAATCCATTAAACTATTACACACCAAAACAATACTTAGAGTTCATAAAAAGAGATATAAAAGAAAGAACAGAGTTCCTAGAAGACCTATTCAGAGGGCAGGAGGGAGAAGAAAAACTCAAAGATGTTATCTATATCTGGAAAAAATTCAGGATACCAACAGAAGAGGAAATCAAAAAATTTTATGATACCTACTACAAATAAAAAACTTCATTTCTTTTCGTTTCCTCTCTGACCTATTATATCTTCCCCCCAGTTTTTTCCAAAAGAGAAAAAAGATGGGAGAGAGAAGACATGCATGGAATAAGATGAAAATGATAGAAGGCAGGTAGTGCTTTTTTTATTTGTGTATAAGCCCCAGTGAGTTAAGCTCATCTGATAGTTTATCCACCGCTATTGAGACATCCTCTATTCTTCTGGCACCAGTGCACACTATCTTTCCAGAGCCAAATAACAGCATGGCCACCCTCGGCTCTTTTATCCTATATACGAGTCCTGGGAACTGTTCAGGCTCATATTCTACATTCTCTAATCCCAGTGCTATGGCAACCTCGTTTAGATTAAGCTCTCCACCTAGATCAGATATGGCCACTATGTTCTGAATAACTACCTCGGGTTTTTCATATACCTCTACACCAAGTTTTCTTAGCTTTTCCGCTATTATCTTGATAGTGGTCTCTACATCCTCTATATTCTTTGCACCAGTACAGTTAGCTTTTCCACTTCTGAAAAGAAGAGTAGCTGTTTTTGGGTTACTTAGTCTGTATACGAGTCCTGGGAACTGTTCAGGCTCATATTCTGCTTCCTCTAAGGATTGTGCTATCACATCAAGATCTAATTTCTCTGCAAAAGATGTTGATGCTACAATATTTTCTACTTCTACTTCTGGCATATATTTTTTTCCTCCTTTTACAACATTCCTAGGGATACAAGGTTAGTCCTGATTTTATCAACAGCAGCTGATAATTCTTCTTCTGATCTGCATCCAGTGCATATAAGTTTTCCAGAGTCAAACAAGAGTATTACTGTATTTTGTTCATCATTTGTTTTATATATCAGTCCAGGAAATTGCTTTGGGTTGTATTCTACATTTTCTGATTTCATTGCTCTGGCAGCTGAGTTTAGATCCACATTTTTTTCGAGTTGTGAAGATGCAATTAGATTCTCAACATGTATCTCTGGTTTTTCGTTTACTCTAACACCAGCATCGGCTAGCTGGCTGTGTATCCTATTTATTGTTTCATTGACTTCCTCCATACTTCTGGCGCCTGTACATAGAAGTTTTCCATCTGGAAGAAGAAATGCTGCGGTTTTATGTTCCATAGAATGTATGATCAGACCAGGAAATTCCGCGGGATTGTATTTAGAATTAGGTATGACGGTGGCTAAGGAGCTGAGATCCAATTCCATGTTCTGTGATATCTGAGTAGAAACTACAATGTTTTCAATGTTTATATCAATCATAAGAACAGCCTTTCCCTTCTTGAAGTATATAAAGGTTTTTTATAAAGATTTCGTTAATACCTGGATGAGTTGAGCATCTAGGTAGCTTCTTGGTTCTGAAAAAAGATGTTGGCATATCTTTGTTTTTTTATGTTACCATATTTTGTCGATGTTTATGTCCATGTTTTTCTTTTTTCCCTTTTTTTTCTTTGTTTTTTCTTTGTTTATTATATCAAGTATACCTCGGAATTCATCAGTTTTGTAGTCTATCCTCCTCTCGCAGCTTGCTACTGCTAGTTCTCCTCTCGTCTTTTCTATCAGGCTTCGTATCATGTCTTGTTTTCTTCTTATTGGTACTAAAGCTGATGGGTAATCAAATCTTATGATCACATCATATATTTTTTCCATAAGATTGAGGTATTTGTTTGCCTCCGATGCCTCTCCTGCAAGTATGCAGTCGAGTGCGCTCCTTCTCAGTTCTCCTACGACATCGCATAGTCCTAGTAGATATGAACTGTAGGTTGTTTTTATTTCATCTGGGTCCGGTAGATCTTTATCTTGCAGTATATTTAGCAGGCAGTATGCCTCGACGACTTCTTGTGCAGCGTTTTCGACGAAGCCTGAGTAGTATAAATCTGCATGTTTTTTTGTTAGATTGTATAGTTCCGCTAGTTCCTCTGAGGCTTTTTTGATGTGTTGTCCGGCCTCTTTGTTCTGGTTTTGATGCAGGTGTTGTATGGCTTTTCTGCATCTAATTATGATGTCTCGTGATGACCTTAATGCTTGCTCTCTTATTCTATCTTTTTCATTGATGTGTTTTTCTATTTTCTCTATAATGTTGTCTAAATTTTTCATTTTTGTATTCCTTCTCAATTCCCAATATGACACCGTCTCGCATTTTTCTATTTCATAATTTTTTTGTTTACCCAATATTCTGGTTCCTCTCCTCGGAGGGTCTTTATTATTTGTTCAGCACATATAGTTCCTGCTCTTATCTGCGCTTCTTTAGTATTTGCACCTATGTGTGGTGTGAGTACAACGTTGTCTAACGTGAGAAGTTTGTTGTTTTCTGGTGGTTCTTTTTCAAAAACATCTATAGCTGCTCCAGCGATTTTTCCATCTTTTAGAAACTCATATAGGCTTTTCTCGTCAACAACCCCTCCTCGTGCACAGTTTATAAGGTAGACGTTTTTTTTCATAAGCATTAGTCTTTCTCTGTTTATGAGATGATGTGTCTCCTGGGTGTGCGGTATGTGTAGTGATATGAAATCGGACTGTTTCAGAAGTTTTTCTAGTGTTGTATATGTTGCACCCATTTTCTTGGCTTTTTCCTCTGTGCAGTGTGGGGAGTATACCAGAACATTCATTCCGAGGCCATTGGCGATTTTTGCTACATGTTGTGCTATATGTCCGGAGCCTATGAGTCCAAGGGTTTTTCCATTTAACTCATTTCCACGTAGCTGCTTTTTCAGCCATTCCCCTTTTTTCATTGTGACATCAGCTTTTGGTATAAACCTTGCGAGTGCCAGCATATGTGCTATGGCTAATTCTGCTACGCTGACTGTTGATCCTGTTGGGGCATTGACAACTTTTATACCATTTTTAGCAGCTGTTTCAACATCTATGTTGTCCACCCCCACACCTGCTCTTCCTATCACCTTTAGTTTTCCATCTGCTCCTGCTTTTACTATCTCCGATGTAACCTTTGTTCTACTTCTCACCATGAGTGCATCATATTTTGGTATCTCTCTTAGTAGTGTTTTTCCATCCATCTCATCGTATGTAACATCATATCCTGCTTTTTTCAGCATATCAATTGCTTCATCAGCTACCTTGTCTGTTATTAATATGTGCATGATAAACCAACATCCTCCCCAGAATCATCCCAATGGGTTTTTTGAGGAATATCCATTTTTTTATCTAAAAAGGTTTCCATCACAAAAAAAGATACATGTTTTTTATCCATTTCTCTACTGTGGGAGACACCATATAGGGAATAGAGAATTTGTGGGTATCAAAGATAAAAATTTTTTTATTTTGTCCTAAATTTTTCTCCAGGATATTTTGCCTCTTTGTCTAGTTCTTCTTCTATTCTCAGTAGCTGATTGTATTTCGATAACCTTTCGCTTCTTGCAGGTGCACCACATTTAATCTGACTGCTTGAAACACCAACTGTGAAGTCAGCTAGAAAACTATCCTCTGTTTCGCCACTTCGATGGCTGCATACAGCAGTCCATCTATTGCTATGAGCCAGTTTCACAGCCTCTAACGTCTCAGTCACTGTTCCTATCTGATTGAGTTTTATCAAAGCAGAGTTTGCCGCTCTTATTTCAATAGCTTTTTTTATCCTCCTAGGATTTGTCACCAACAAATCATCTCCCACAATCTGTATCCTGTCTCCTAATTTCTTTGTCATCTCAACCCATCCATCCCAGTCGTCTTCAGCCATGCCGTCTTCCCAGCTAACAATGGGATAAGACGACACGACATCAGAATAATAATCTATGAGCTCACCGGCACTCATCTCTTTTCCCTCCAGCCTATATATGCCGTCTTCAAAAAATTCTGATGAGGCAGAGTCTATAGCCAGTTTTATTTCATCCTCGTAGCCTACAGACGATATCGCCTCCATCAAGATATCTAGTCTCTCATGGATAGTTTTCAGCTGAGGAGGAGCAAAACCTCCTTCATCCCCGATGAGAACAGCACCTGCACCCAGTCTTTTTTTAAGAATATTTTTCAAAGCATGATATATCTCAGATGCCATTCTAAGCGCCTCTCTAAAGCTTTTTGCTCCAACTGGCATAATCATATGTTCCTGTATACTGTTTTCCTGACCAGCATGCTTCCCACCATTGATTATATTATGTTGAGGCACAGGGAGCATCCTAGGATAAGGTTTTCCATACAACTCACCCACATATTCATACAATTTTTTTCCAGTGGCAGCAGCACCAGCCTTACATACAGCAATAGAAACAGCCAGTATAGCATTAGCACCTAACTGCTCCTTATTTTCAGTTCCATCTAATTCAATCAGGAGATCGTCTACCCCATTCTGATCTGTACAGTCCATACCAACAATCTTTTTACTCATTATATTGTTGATATTGTCAACAGCTCTTCGTGTACCCCGGCCATGAAATCTACGACCTCCATCTCTCAACTCAACTGCCTCATGTATACCAGCGCTTGCACCACTTGGAACCATAGCTCTAAACAAACCATCATCTGTTTCTACATCACATTCAACAGTTGGATTCCCCCGAGAATCTAAAACCTCACGTCCTCTCACAGTTCTAATCCTGCTCATAAATACTTCATTCCCCCTCACTTAAAAACCTAACAATCTGTTTTTAACTGTGTATTGCTTTTCTCTCATAAAACTTTATTCATAAAAAACAATGAAAAACAATGGTTTTACTAACAAAAAGCATTCTTTTCTCCTCTCAGACTGCAAATCAATTAATGCAAAAAAACATTTTTTTGTAGAAACACTTAAGAACACAAAACATGTTTTTTTGTATCAAATCGGAGGTAAAAGATTATGATGGATCTTATAGCAATAGCAATTGTTATAATAATATTCCTACTATTGCTGCTCTCATCAGCAATAAAAATACTAGCGGAGTACCAAAGGATCGTGATATTCAGACTAGGTAGACTACTTGGTATAAAAGGACCAGGTCTTGTGTTTATAATACCTATTATAGACAAGGTAGTGAAACTTGATCTCAGGACACGTGTCATAGATGTGCCAAAACAAAGAGTCATAACCAAAGACAATGTGACTGTTGACGTAGATGCTGTGGTTTATTTCAGAATCATAGATCCTCAAAAAGCAGTTGTTGAGGTCCAAAGATATGACCTGGCCACAAGTCTTTTAGCTCAGACCACTCTCAGAGATGTACTGGGACAAAAAAATCTTGATGATTTACTGGCAAAAAGAGATGAGCTCAACAAAAGCCTTCAAAATGTGATAGATCAAGGCACAGACCCCTGGGGGATAAAGGTCTCTGCCGTAACAATCAGAGATGTAGCCTTACCTGAAGAGATGCTACGAGCAATCGCAAAACAGGCTGAGGCTGAAAGAGAAAAAAGATCTAGGATAATAATAGCAGATGGAGAATTCCAGGCATCAAAAAAGATGACTGAGGCAGCAAAATTATATGAAAAAACACCAGCTGCCTTACGTCTCAGAGAACTACAGACACTAGCAGAGATAGCACGTGAGAAAAACCTGATAGTAGTTCCCATGGGAGGGGAGATAGGAAAAATAGCTGGAATAGCAAAAGCTGTTACCAAAAATAAGGAGAAACAAATGAGCTAAATGAAAAAAAACAGACAACGCACCCCGCTGCTATTTATATCCATCTCCATAATAATACCTCTACTATTCTATTGTAGCGTCTACGTCTATGCTCAGAAACCAACCATATTGCTTGTAGAGATAAAAGACACAATAGACCATGCCACAGTGGAAACCCTAATAGAGGGTATCAGAGAGGCAGACAAAAGAGGCTCTGAGGCAGTAATACTCCTAATAGATACACCAGGTGGTGGGCTAAAAGAAACATTTGAAATAGCAGATCTGATAAAGGACAGCAAAACACCAATTATAGGATACGTCTACCCAACTGGTGCCAAAGCCTGGTCAGCAGGAACATTTATACTGCTAAGCACACACATCGCAGCAATGGCAGAACATACGATAATAGGATCCACCCAGCCAGTAGAAATCACCTTCGAAGGTACAAAACTAATTACAAGCAACAAAACAATCAATGCACTAGTAGAATGGATCCAAGAAAGAGCAAGCATGTATGGTAGAAATCAGAGTGTTGCCAAAGATTTTATAATAAAAAATCTCAATTTAAATGCTACTCAAGCCAAAAAATATGGGGTCATAGAATTTGTTTCAAACTCCATCGACCAATTATTAGAACAGATCAACGGTATAAAAATAAACACATCAGCTGGAGAAACAATTCTACACACCAAAAACACGGAAAAAATACTATACTCTCCATCCATCAAAATACAGATACTAAAAATCATATCAAACCCACTACTCTGCTCCCTTCTTCTCATGCTAGGCATATTTGGAGTAATATTTGGTATATCATCACCAGGCTATGGAGCAGAAGTATTTGGCATCATAGCAATCCTCCTATCCTTAGTTGGATCAGGATTCAGCATTTCCACAATCAGCATAATATTTATTATAATAGGAGCATTACTGCTTCTAATCGAAATATTTGCAACACCTGGATTCGGCGTCATAGGAATAGGCGGCATCATATGCCTAATAATAGGTTCCATATTTCTAATACCTGCCTATTCTAATGAAAGCAGAAGTTGGTTGATATCCATGGAATACATACAAAGCATGATAACCATTCTTATAGTGATAACAGCACTCATCGCCATATTTTTTGTATTTTTGTTATACAAAATACTACGCATTAGAAAGAAAAAACCTTCAGTTGGAAAATTTGTTGG
>QMSS01000037.1 GCA_003649715.1 Thermoplasmata archaeon | reverse complement strand
ACAAATAAAGCAGGAGAAGAAAAATATAAAACTGGCAAAAGAATTGAAAAATAAATGTGAAAAATTAGGTATTAAGTTCAAAACGGATATATTTTATCCTAAAAAAAGGAAAAATTCGATCTGTGCTTCCCCATTTTATAAATTATTTTTTAACTCAAATGGCTATACTACACCTTGTCCAATAATGCCACACTTTAACTTAATAAAAACAACAGATATTATGGAAGCTTGGAATTCGAAGGAAATGCTTAAATTTAGAAGGAGAATAATAAAAGGAGATTACCCAAAATGGTGTAGAGATCACTGTGGATACTAAGAAAGTTGAAGGTATTGCTTTATAATTAAACATTTAAAAACATTAAGGGCAAAAAATTAACTTTTGTATATAAAAGTTTTAAAGCAAAATGATTAAATACAAACATGATTATATAATGGAAAATTATAAAGATAAGGTAGTTTTACATTTCTAATTTTTAAGGTGAAACTAAATAAAAATAATACTTAATATTAATCGTTTTGAATTAGAAAATCCTTCTTTCTTTCATAATTGTGCCTTCTACATCTATATATTCATTGACCTACCAAAACCGTCCAAATCTTCTTCGGAATTCGTATATTCGCTTTCCTCAAGATTTTTACGTCTTCCTGTTTGATATTCTTTGTGATTACAGTTAAAAAGATATACACCACGACAGCAACAATAGATAAAAGGGCAGCTTCTTGTATTGGCGGAATATTGATTACTTGCTTTAGGTAGGATATGGTGGCAAGTGTCAAAAAACCATTAAAAAGACTTTTGATGAGAGAAACGAAAGGCATCTTGAATGTTATGAATTTTCTAATGTAGAAAAATGATATTATAGCTCCAAATAAGAACGATGTAGTCGTGTCTGCTGCTGCGCCAACAATGCCATATATCGGAATAAGTATGAGGTTTGCTATAACGTTAAAAATAGCCATAAAAATACCGACCTTTGTGTTTACTATGGGTTGACCAATACCTACCAAAACCGATGAAAATATAGCACGTATGAGAAAAAAGAGCGCGGCCAATGATAATATTTGAAGACATGCCGTAGCTGTTATATACGTGGCACCAAAAAATATATCAAGAATAAACCTGGCAAATGCGATTGTAATAAGTACTGCTGGAACCATTATCATAAATGATATTTTGGTTATGATAGTAAGCCCCTTTGAGAGAATGTGTTTTTTATTAGATGCCCAAAGCTCTGAGCTCATAGGAAATAATAACGTTGTCAAAGAAAAAACAATAACCCACAAAAGTCTTGATGTCGGAAGAGCAACCTGATAATATCCAACCTCTTCTAAAGACCTAAAAAAGGTTAACATTATCGTATCTGTGTATCCTATAATAGAGTATGCTATAGCACCAAAAAATACAGGAATGGCAAAAGATGTAATAGTCTTGATGAACTTTCTCGTGATTTTGATCTTTTTAACCTTCCGTTTCAGATTTTTTTTCAATGTCCAAAAAACACTGGGTAAAAAGAAAGTAGAAACCATGAAGGATGAAAATAGAAACGCGTAGATTGTTTTTTCAATATTGAGAGGGGTTATTAATAACAAAAGCAAAAAAAATGTCAAATTTTTGAGGAATGGTATCGAAGAAAAATGAAAAGGTCTTTGAAATCCTGTAAAGAAGGTACTCTCAAAAGAGATAAAAGAATCTATAAAGAAAAAAAGTGAGAATATCTTAATAAGTGGACTAACGTCTAACGAATGAAAAAGGTTTAACGCGAAATAATCAGAGAAAGAAAAAATCAGCGCAGCTACTGATAAAGATAAAACAAATCTTATTCCAAAAATAAACGCTACCAAAGATTTCAGCTTTGAATAATCTTTTTTAGCCAAAAACTCTGGGATGAACTTTACGAGAGCTGAACCAAATCCCGGATCACTAAATATAATAAAAAGACTGACAAAAGACAACAAACTGTAAAACAAACCATAATCAGCGACATTGAGTTGTCTGGTAAGAAAAAAACGCACCAAATATCCTATAAAATTTGCAAGCAACGTGAAAACAAAAATTATGACCGCACCCTTAGCCAGCCGCTCTGAATATGATTTTGATGTCATATCATCACTTACATTCAGATAAATAATTTATAAAACAAATGTGATAAGAAACATTTAAAATAATCTTTTTTTATCTTTTCTTAATCAAATTTAACTCTGAAAAGTTTAACTTCTCCACCCCAGTTGTCAACGAATTTAAAATGCTCAAGACCTTGGCCGTGGAAGAAAAATAGGCGTGTGAACATGCTGTTCTCCAGTTCCTTTGGTATGAAAAACAGTGACTGCTTGCTTGGGTCAAGCCAAACCATGCCTTCTACTTCTGCGTTTTTATATTTTTGAAGAACTGCCTTGCCGTTTTCAAAGTAGAGTAGCTTACTTATCTTTGCGAATGTCGGCCCCTGTTTCAATATAGGTGTTAGAATCACCTGTCCACTGAGATTTTTTTCGTTTATCACAATCGCTTGGTTTTGGCCAAGTGAAAACACATAGTTGACAGAACCGTTTTCACCCTCTTTTTTCATAGAAAGCCTGAGCGGGATATAATAATATTTTTTACCTGTTGCCTTATTTGGTTCCCATGTTGCAAAATAAGACCACCACTGTGACTTTCCTATTAGGTCCCAAGAAGCGAGAACATACATCTCTTTACAATTGCCTCGATAGAGCTTGAGTATGTCGTAAGCAAGCTCTTCATCGTCCGTAAAAAGCATCGTTGCCATATCTTTCATTCGTGACCTTATAATCTTGTTTCCTTCTATCGTAAACATGGTCGGGTCCTGAAATGCTTTGGAGCCCAAATCAACAGATGATTTATTAAATTGAGCAAGCGAATTCTGTGTTCCACCATCATAAACAACAGGCCTTCTCGCAATGGCTGTTATGAAGTGTCCGGGATCCCAATACGTAGCAATAACAGCACAGGGTTCTGTGTTGTTCTTTATCCAGTTCAGCGCAGCCCACCAGCTCGGCGTCAATATTGGTTGGGGATGTGATGCTATATAATAAGACTGGTTAAAAGAGGCGGCTGTTGGAATATAAATAAAAAAGAATAAAACAAAAACAACCAAAATTTTATCCCACTGTGGTTTCTTTTTGTAGTGGAAGTATCCACCAAGAGCCAAGAAAGCTAATACGAGTTTGTAGTTTAACAAAATAGAAAGCAATAAGGAGAAGAATACAAGAAGTGAAATAATAACATTTTTGCTTTTTATCTTGATCCGAGAGATAAAGAAAAACAGCGCAATAGAATAAAAAACCAAAAAGAACCACTTAAACGGAATAGAACCGATAGTGTCCGGGAACGGAAACTGGGATAACTTAGTGTTTACGATAGGAATATTGACGCCGGCTAAAAAAATTATATTGACTAGCCAAATCAGAACTGTTGCGACCCGTTCATCTGTTATTTTCATAATATCATCCTTAATCTAAAATGTCTTTTCCCATTATAATATCAAACAGTTTTGCTAAAGCAATGCTAGATAAAACTATTAGCGGTGTGGAAAGTAATATAACAAAACGAACAGCAACTATGCTTGCATATAGTGGCCCAATAAACCATAAGAACATGAATATAAGACTGTCGAGATGTTTTTTCCTTTTAGTGTATGAAATGACAAAATACAACATCGAATACACAGCCAAAAAGAACGGATGAACAATGGTTGATATTCCACCAAGTGGCATACCAGTTGCTCTGGTCGCTATTGTGTTTATTTTATCATAGAATGTTTTCCCTTCAGGGGACATCATTTCCGCGATGGAAACCCAAACATTTGGGAATCTTCTGGCTGCTTCTGATTTCATCCTGAGCGCACCAAAAGGAGACTCAATTATTCCAACGATCTTACTAATACCGAAAAATGGAACAACCAACAAGGAAAAAACCAGAAAAATAACAAAAAGAGATACGAAATTGTTTTTGTTTTGTTTCCATGCCTTCTTAAAGTTGCCAAAAATAACCAATTCTGCTATGAGTTTGAGCACAACAAAACCAGCGAAGAGCCACACAACATACCACGAGCCGCCCCACGTGTGAGCAAAAAGCGCCAGCGCAATGCCCGTGGCTACTGAAAGTAAGAGCGGTTGTTTTTTAAGTCCATCTCTTTCTATACTTTTTTGAGTCGCTAGAAAGAGGGCAACCGGAACAAGCGTCATTAACAATACTATACCATCAGAATCTGGGTCGCCGCCAAGTGTTCTTGTCATGTTGAAGGGGTTGAATACAAGGAAAAAAGCAGCTATTACTCCTGCCTTTCTATCGAACAAATATTTACCAATGAAATAAACCGGTATTGCACATAATGCAGCTATTGCAGCCGGGAAGTATATCAGATATCGCCACAATTCCAGGTTTGGTAAAAAATGCTTAAAGAAAAGATAGGAATAAGCACCAAGATACATATAAAATTTTGGAACATTCCTTGTGTTCAGACCTTCTGGTGCAAGCATATAGGGATCAATATCTGGTATTTTACCGTCTTCAACAATGAAATTCATATACCTATAAAAATAATATGAGTCTATGTTAATAAGATATGGATAATTGAAAGCAAAAATCCTAATATAGAAAGCAAGAAACACAATTAATAGAAGTGCTAATTTTACCCAATGCCTCTGAACAATATTGGATATTTTAGTAAAAAAATTGTGCAGACCTGTTATATCTATCTCTACCTCATCTTTCTCTGGATGGTATTTCTCTTTTATCTCTATTCCTTCTTCCAGCCCAGCCTCTTTTTCAACCCGCTCTTTAAGTTTTTTGTCCTCAATAAAACCGAGGAGCTGCTTGAGCTTTTTGATCTTTTCCTTAGTCATGAAACCACACTATATTGTGCTAATATCCTATATAGCCACAGAGCCTCTGATTATAATGTTAAAGATTTGTTCGCAAAGATTTTTAAGTTAATTATCTCAAAAGACTGAGGTTCTTGAGCATGAATTTTGTTATTTTTTTCTTCGGTATAGAAGAGGTTATTGAAGACAAGTAATCATATTGTTTGACTGCTTGCCTAGCAAAAGCCTCTTCTACATCATTTTTAAACAAATCGAAAGCCTCATTTATTTGTTTGTTTGTCATCTTACGATATATCTTTCTAACCTCTATGCCCCTTTTTATCTCATTGCCAAAATCTTCCTTCCATTTCTTTTCGTAGCTTCTCAACACATAAGAATCGAAACGGGACAAAGAAAAGGCTTTTTTAATAACATCACAGGCGTAAGTCGCTGCTTTGAGTGAATATATAATACCGCCGCCTGTTAGAGGCTTGACCTGAGAAGCCGCATCACCAACCAAGATGCAACGGTCTGTAAAAGATTTTATAAGACCGATGGGTATAGGTGAAGCAAATATTCTTTTTGGTTTCACATCCTGTTTCTTCAAAAAGTAATCAAGATGTGCCCTTGGCCTGTAAGATGTAGCAAGACCATACTCACCAAAGAAATTCCATGCAAAAAAATCAGGAGAATAAAATTTGTTTAGATAAACCTTTACATATTTCGTTGGCTTTTGCTGAACAAAAGCGCCATAAAGTAATGTCGGTTGTTTTGTTTCGCCTCTTTCGACCATTGCTTTTCTTGTTAGAGAGTTCGCACCATCGCAACCAACAAGAAAACGGATAAAATACTTATCATTCTCTGTTGTCACAAGGGCACAATCAGAACGAAGTTTCACGGACAAAACATGCTCATACTTTATCATATCTTTAATGGGGCTTCGGAGGGTCTTAATAAAATCTTTTCGCTTCAGACCATAAGCAAAGGGTTTTTTTGTGCTTAGAACAATTCTTTTTCCGTTTGGTGAAAAGAGTTGCATTCGCTTAATTTTTTTTCTTATCAATTTTCTGAGCGTTCTTTTTTCAATAAATTTTTCAATATTCATCGAAACAATACCGCTGTCCTTTATTATTGGCTTTTCGAGCTGTTCAAATATGACTATCTTTTTATCTTCCAAAACATTCCTGAGAAGAGAACCTAAGTAGCTTCCCGCGACTCCTGCACCGATAATAGCAATATCATAGTCCACGTTGACCACTCAATGAAACATATAATGTTTTTTAATGTTTAAAATCAATGTTTAAAAGTCTTGCTGAATAATAGATTTAAATAATTTGATAAGTTTGGTAGATAAATATGTTTATATGGAACGTGCTAAATAGACATTGGAAAAAACTTATGTTCATACCAATAATCATATTTATTCTTTCTGCTGGTCTTCTTGTCTACAACAGCGCAACCAAAGGCTCTTTTATTGAAAAAGATGTTGAAATGACAGGAGGAAAACTCATAAGCATAATAACACCCGACAGCGTTGACATTCGGGCAGTAGAACAGGCTGTTGGGCCTGATGCGAACGTCAGGCTAGCAAGTGGAATCACTAACACCATACTTGTTCAAGTCCCTGAAGACTACGACGAAAAAGAAATAATAAATAAATTGGATTTTGTGAACATAGAAGACTACTCTGTAAGAGAAATCGGGCCTGCTCTTGGAAAGGTGTTTTGGCGCCAGACACAACTAGCAATCGTGTTTGCATTTGTGTTAATGGCACTTGTGGTTTTTCTATTATTCCGATCGTTTGTTCCGAGCTCCGCTGTTGTGCTTGCAGCGGCTTCAGACATTACGATCACTGTTGCTGTTATGTCTATTATCGGTCTTAAATTATCGCTTGGGGTACTTGCTGCTCTCTTGATGTTAATTGGTTATTCTATAGATACAGATATTTTGCTAACAACCAGGCTACTCAAAACGGAGGGGCAGAAGGAGGAAAAAATAAAATCAGCTATGAAAACTGGGTTAACAATGACTAGCACAACACTTGGAGCACTCATCTCGCTCTACTTTTTTAGTGAAGCGCTGGTTTTGAAACAAATAGCAAATGTCTTGATAATAGGGTTAATTGTCGATGTTTTTACCACATGGCTTACCAACGTTGGTATATTAAGATGGTGGCTCGAGAAACGTGAAAAATAAAAGAGTGGTAAAATGAAAATAAAAAAACTTTTTACTGATTTTAGAATAATATTGTGGCTTATTGTTATAGTTATGGCAATAGTGGCAATAAATCCAAAGTTTTCTAATCGAGGAATTGTCATAACCAGCATTAACGCAAGTTCTCCCCTAAATGATGTCCTTGTGCCGGGAGATGAGATATATAAGATAAATGATGACCTTGCCAGCACGTCTCTTCTTGAAAGACGCTACTCTGGTGAGGTTAGATTGAAAACAAGCAAAGGAGTTCTTTTTTACCAGCTAAACAACAGTACGCTAGGAATAACGGGCGTGCAGGCAGAAAGAAGTAATCTACATTTTGGTTTGGATATACGTGGGGGTATAAGAGCAATCATAGAACCAGAGAACGCGACAGAAGAGATGGTACAGTCAATAATAACAACGATGCAAACAAGAATCAATGTTTACGGACTTAAAGAATCTTTGTTCAGGCCAATATGGAGTGAAGGAAAGGCATATATACAGATAGAGATAGCAGGCGGGACAAAAGAAGAGTTGATGAAGCTTCTAGAACATCAGGGCAAGTTTGAAGCATATATACCGCTTAAAATTAAGGACGGAAAGATAGAATTTAACAATAAAAAAATTGATGTTTCGGTGGATATCAACAAAACCTTTGAAGCGGACGGAATAACGTTCAGGCGTGTAAACGATAGCTATGTCGAGGCGTTGGTTTACACGGGAAAAGACATACAAATGGTTTATCTCGATCCACAACATTCATGGTTTAGACCCACTGAAAATGGCTATAGTTGGGGTTTCCAGGTTTTGATTTCTAATGATGGTGCCGAGAGGTTCAAAAAAATAACAATGAATATTCCCGTTAGAACAGGTATAGGAACAGAAAAGTATCTGGAAGAGCCAATAAAATTATATCTTGACGGAAAATTAACTGAAAAACTCAGTATAGGCGCAGGTCTCAAAGGTCAATTGTATACAACACCAGCCATAACCGGAGGTGCAAAAACAAAGAACGAGGGAATGGAAGAGAAACGCAGGCTTCAGTCTATACTAAGAAGTGGTTCACTCCCTACAAAAATTAAAGTTGTGCAAATGGATGAGATTTCACCCAGGCTTGGTGCGCGGTTCCTATCAAGCGCCATGTTTGCTGGCTTGGCTGCAATTCTTACGGTGTCGCTTATAGTTTTTATCAGGTATAGAAAACCTAGAATGGTAATACCGATGATTCTTGTTTCTTTATCCGAGGTTGTAATAATTCTCGGTGCGTCTGTGTTAATTGGCTGGACAATAGATTTAGCTGCCATTGCTGGTGTGGTCGCTGCTGTTGGAACAGGTGTAGACAGTCAAATAATGATTTTAGATGAATCCATAATGGGCAAAAAACAGGAGTGGTCATTGAAAGAGAGATTAAAAAGAGCCTTCTTCATGATATTCGGCGCGGCAGGAACAACCATAGGGGCTATGTTTCCACTTCTTGTGCTCGGTTTTGGCATGCTCCGTGGGTTTGCCATAACCACAATGATTGGTGTTCTTACCGGTGTTCTTATTACAAGACCGGCCTTCGGCCGAATAGTTGAATATTTACTGGAATAAAACTGGAAAAACGCCAGTGTTTTTCTCTGGTCTTTTAGTAACTACTTATGAGAAGATAAATGGAGTGAATATAAACCTTTAAAAGATTTTCTACTCTTTTTTTAAAAGGAGTGTGGTTTTCATGGATGAAAAATGGGGAAGTTACGCCTTTCTGCTTGGTGTACTAATAGCGATTGTGACAGCATTTGTAACAGCGACATGGGTACCAGCATTGCTAGTACTACTTGGATTAATCGTCGGTTTTCTTAACATCTCCGACAAAGAAGTCAACTTATTCTTAATAGCTACAGTCGCATTGATTGTGGCTGGTTCAGTATCAACCAGTGTGGGAGCTATTTGGGCTCCACTAGAAACAATCCTACAGAACATAATGATACTAGTAGCACCAGCAGCCATAGTTGTGGCACTAAAGGCAATATATTCTTTGGCTTCCAAGTAAGCCTACTTTTCTTTTTTTTGTTTTTATTTTTCTATCATTCTATACCCGGCTTTAATCGCAATAAGCCCTGCTAAAAATTTTATGGCGTTGAACAGAAAGAACACCGTCCAAAAAGCAAACTGGAGAATTTTTGTGTGGAAAGCGTTGTAAAGTAGCCACATTGTTCCGAGTGATTCAACCACCAATACCAAGCCTATTAAGAACAACGCCAATGAAAGCGGGTTATCTAAGAGAAAACGCTTTCTGATGCGTTTGTTGCCTTTCTTTATTTTTTTAACCATCTAATCACCTTTTTAAATATTGTTTTGGTAACTTATTTTAGTTATCTGACTCTTTCGTTTGTGTTTCGTCTTTAAGTTCCATTATTGTCCGTGCCAAATCGTTATTCAGCTCCTTGAGTTTTTTAAGTATGGTTTCCTTGTCCTTCCCAGTTTGTTCCATTATCATCTTAATATCTTCCTCTGTCGGCCCACCGGCTGGCTCTTCATGGACCTTTCCCGTTATCTGATATGAATCTCTATCGATTATTTTCGCTATAATAATTTCCGGCTCATCTATAACTATGTTTTTATCATCACACTCTATCACAACACGATTCGCCTTGAGTTCGCGCATGTTCATCTTCATCTCTTTCATAAGCTCAGTCATCTTCTTAATGTCTTTCAGTTTTCCAAGCATATTTATATCACCTATTTAATTAAAATAACCAGCTTATTTAAACCTTATTTAGTCCGGTTTTTTCTTTCTGACTCTTCTAAAAAGAACCGAACAAATGTCATCAAAAAGAAGCCCTACAATTACCTGTGACAAGGCACAAATAACTTCTGTAAAAAGTATTACTGCTATTATAAAAGGCTCTTCTCTTACCTTACTCCAGTCAAACTCCTCTTTTCTGGGTTTTTCTTTTTTTCTCTTCATCCACCACACCAGCACCGATCACACGATTTAAATAGCGAACATAAAAATATTAAAATATGTTTTTAGCGGTCTTGTTTTTTCTGATCCTTGGAATAGTGGTTGGTGTGGTGTGTGGTTTGCTGCCCGGAATACACCCAAACCTCGTGAGTGTTCTGCTGATAAGTTTTTTAGTGGGTTTTACTAGCCACATCGGGCCTGACCAATATTATTTATATGTAGCGTTCATAGTAGCAGTTTCCATAACCAACGTGATCGTTAATTTCATACCAACCGTGTTTCTATCTGTTCCTGGCTCTGGTATAGAACTGGGTGTTTTGCCCGGGCACAGAATGCTTTTGCGGGGGGAGGGACCCGGTGCTGTCCGCTTGGGCATCATAGGAGCATTTGGAGGTGTTCTCTTCTCATTATCACTATTCCCACTTATTATTCTGACCGTGCCGAAAATCTACGCACTAATAGAGCCAAATCTACATATTATTCTCAGCGCTCTTGTCTTGTTTTTTATATTTAAAGACAGGGAACCGATGGCGGCAGCGTCGTTGTTTTTCTTATCTGGTTGTCTCGGCCTGATAAGTGAGAAACTGCCAATAAATCAAGACCTTATACTCTTTCCGCTATTGACAGGTCTTTTTGGTCTAAGTATGTTAGTCTTAAGTATAAAAAAAAGAATTAAAATACCACCACAACAAAATGAACTTTTTATCTCAAACCAAACCATTGTTGACGGTATAGTAAGGGGGTCTTTTGGTGGTATAACAACTGGCGTGCTACCGGGCATTGGGGCGAGCGCAGCAGCTATGTTATTTAGTTCCGAAAGTGTAGAAGAGTTTCTGATCACAATTGGAGCAATCGCTGGTGTCAACACCCTATTCTCTTTTCTTGCCTTGTGGCTCATAGGCAAAGCCAGGTCAGGAGCAGCAGCAACTCTTCAATATTTTACAAGTTCTCTTACATTCTCAGACTGTGTTTTTATAATATTTGTAAGTCTTATATGTCTTAGCCTTGCGGTTTTACTCACCGACAAAATATCTTCTCTTGTGGCACATCTCTTAAATAGAGTCAACTACTCACTTTTATCTCTAGTCGTCCTGTTGTTTACTCTATACATGGTTCTGATACTGACTGGTGTGTGGGGCATAGCCCTATCCCTGGTTTCATGTATCATAGGAATAATCCCGAATTTATCAAGGGTGCGTAGGATACACCTCATGGGTGCCCTCTTACTCCCCACTATTCTTTTTTATGCTGGTTTCACGTTCTAATTTTTCTTCAAGTTTCATATAAAAATGCTAAAATATGAAGTTCACATCAGAAATTCATGATTCACACGACTTCACAACTTTCACGCCACTATAAAAATGCTTCTTTTT
>QMSS01000036.1 GCA_003649715.1 Thermoplasmata archaeon | reverse complement strand
TTGTAACCATTGTAGAATTTGACCTATAACCAGTTTTATTGACATATATACCACAGTTAGTGGTAACAAGCACATCAGGTGCGGTGAGAATCACATTTCCACTAGAATTTGTCACAGAAACAGAGGAGTTAAACCATACATATGCCCCAGCAACAGGCTCATCTCTAACCAGGATAGTAACAACGAAATCATGCATCTCCAACACAGGGTCCATAGGCAACTCAATTTCTAGTACATCAGTAGCATTCTTCACCAAAATATCATGAACAGCATACAAACCACCTGGAAAACTAACAGTAACAGTATACCATCGATCATCACCTGAAACATGAGGCATAGTAAAATTTACCCTACCATTAGACTCATTAGAATACTTCACAACCATATTACCAAAACTCACCCTAGCTCTCACAGGATCACCATTCAATGTCACAACAAACTCTACAACATCTCCCTCAAAAGCCTCCGCAGGCCCCTTTATCTCCAAAATATCATCCATCCCAATGCAACATGAAACAAAAAACATAAAAAACATTTGAACAACAACAAACAAAACTACCAGAAAACGCATTTCAGATAAAATCAGCCAACCCCTCAATCAACTCCCCCTCCAAAAAAATCTGTAGATAAAAACAAACACCAGCCCAAATCCTTTACTATCCATACAAACCTTACCTCATCCTAGTGTTAATCAACGAACATACACATCCAAATTATAACAAACTAGAACAGGAAAATAAACATATAGGAAAATAATATTTAAATCTTTTAGCACAAATATCATCTCCTCTCTTTACGATGGGGAGAGAACAATTATTATGAGATGGAGACTCATAGACACAGACATCGAAGACCCATTCTATGTCACAGCAGCAGATGAGGCAATAGCACAGGCTAGAAAATACAACAAAACACCCAACACACTACATCTATACAGAAGAGATCCACCTGCCATATCAATTGGTAGATTCAGAAAAATACATGAAGACATCAACCTAAACGAATGCATAAAAAACAATGTAAAAATAGTGAGAAGAACAACTGGAGGAGGAACAATATACACAGACAAAGAATGCCTCATATACAGCCTAATATTCAACAAAGAAGACACCAACCTAAGCCTACACACCCCACAAGAAATATTTGAAAAAATCTGCCACTCCATAATAAATGCCCTAAAAAAACTTGATATACACACCACATACAAACCACCAAACGACATACTACTCAACGGAAAAAAAATCTCAGGATCAGCCCAAATAAAAAAAGACAACATCATATTAATACATGGAACAATACTTGTTAACACCAATCTAAATATGATGAACAAACTACTAAAAAAAACCAAAAAAAACCTGGTAACAACCATAAAAAAAGAATGTAAAAACACACCATCAATAAAAGATCTCAAAAAAACCTTAAAAGAAGAATTCGAAAAATGTTTTAACACCAAAATAAAAAAAACCTCTCTCACAAGATACGAAACCCAACTAATCACAGAATTAATAAACAAAAAATATGGGACTGACAAATGGAACCTAATGAGATGAAAAATCAATTGAAAAATAATAACTAAAACTAAAAAAATCAATGTGTTTACCATAAAAAAACTTACTATGCGAACATGAGAAGCCCTATAGGAGCAATCTTACTAAATAAAAAGTAAAAAAGACCCAAATAAGAGGGAAACATATATTATGACAAAAATAGGTATAATCGGCCAACAAAATGATGAAGAGGTTATACAACTAAAAAAAGAAATAAAAAAACTAGGTGGAACCCCTATCATAATTGATTTCAAAGAATTCCCAAAAAAAGAAAAACTAACCATAACAGAAAAATCAATAAAATTCAATAATCTAGAACTACTAACCATACCCGCTTTTTATTTAAGACAGCTAGGATACTTCTGGCCTATCCCACAAATAGAGTTAACAAAAGCACAATGGATGAAATACTACAAAAAATACAATGAAAACCTGATAGACGAAAGAGAAAACCTATCTGTTAAACACTCCATGATACGTATCCTCAGCATGGAAACATTCCTAGTAAACCCATATGAATGTTTCATGTACCACAGACTAAAACCACTTCAATTCTACCTACTAGCAAAAAATGGATTCAAAATACCCCTCTTTCTATCCACCAGCGATCCAGCTGAGATGCAAAGATTCATAAAAAAACAATCCTCGGTTTGTAAACCAAATGCAGGAGGTGCAGAAGTCAAAACCAGTGAAGACTTTATAAAAGAAAACGATGGAATCATCACCAGGAGAGCTCTGCTATTCCAAAAACGTATCATAGGACGAGATATACGAGCATTCGCAACCTCAGATGAGTTTATCGGTGCAGCTGAGATAATTCATGGACCACAGATAGACTACAGAGTTGAAACAAAAGATGTAAAACCCATCACTCTACCTGAGGAAATCAAGGAGCGTACCCTCCAGGCTATGGAAACATTAAATCTTCGCTTTTCAGGAGTTGACTACATATATGATACACAGGAGGATCAATACTACCTGTTGGAATGCAACCCCTCCCCCATGTTTTATGTGTTCGAAAAAATTTCTAGGATAAATGTCTCTAAAAAACTCGCTGGATATCTGTTAAAAAATGCAAAACGTTGAACAAAAGACATACACACAAATAATATATTTACAATTGTATATAAAATGTTTGAGTTAAATTTATAAAGCAGAAGCTATATAATAATATATTGGAGGTAAAAAAATGAGCGATCATGCGGGATCTGGGGATGATAGAGTAACAACTCTTATGCTCGGCGAAGAAGATGGGCCATACTATCGTAGAGAAGCAATAAAAATCTAAAAATTAGTTTTCAAAACTTAAAAAACAAAATTTTGAAGTTTTTTGTTAGAATGTAGTATAGTTCTTATCATACAATCAGGCGAGATTAAATCACTGTATCAGAGGAAACCCAAATAATGTCCCTCCATCTAGGTTTATTAGCCATTAGTAACAAAAACGCTCGCTGTTTTTTATAATAAAAATATTCTAAAAATGTTTCTGTTTAATAGAATGATAGGCTTCCATCTTTTTTTGCCTTAACAACTCCTTTCCTAAGAGTAAATAAGCCCAGAAATATAAACAATACATCAAGCAAAACTAGTATGGTTATAAAATAGTATATTTCAGATAATGAGGAATTGATTTGGAGAGTTTTTCTTAATCCTTCGATGGAGTAATAGAATGGTATAAACTTGGCGATGGGCTGAAGAATCTTTGGTAATATTGTGATTGGAAAGTATACTCCACAGAAAAACATGGCGATGTTTTGTATAAGAGGAATAGTGTTTCCTATGTTTTTTATCCACAGTGTTAGTCCACCGAATACCATCCCAAGTCCCATCATCATTACTGTGGACAAGAACATTACGAAAAAAGCGTATATGTTGCCTATTATAGTTATTCCAAATAGGAAAAATCCAACTATTAATATAATAGCAATGGTTAGTAGACCCATTAAGCATCCAAATATGGTGTAGGCTATGACTATAGTTGATATTCTGGTTACTGTTAGCATCACTGATTCTAGTGTGCCCATCATCATCTCGTTACGGAGCGATGCAGATGTTGCATTCATAACAGTCCATAAAAAACCCCATCCGATTGATCCTACTAGTAGGTAGTAAATGTAATCCCCGCCATATGGGAGGAGTACCGTTGGTGTACGTGTTCCAAACATGCTTCCAAATAGTATGAAATACAATAGACTGAACACCATGTTTAGAAACATTGCTGAAAAAGCTAGTCTGTATGTCAACATTATATGGAAGTCCCGTTTGATAAAAACTCCTATCTTACGTAGTTCGTCTAGCATCATTTTTTGACACCAGCTATAAAAACTTCTTCAAGTGTGGGTTTAACTGTTTTTATCTCTTCTATATTGACAGTGTTTTGTATGCATATGTCCACAATTTTCTTGAGGGTGGCTGTTACATCATCGGTTTTGATTTCAACCCTATTTTTCCCAGTTATCTTTGCGCCATCTATTTCTAGAAATATCTGTGGTCTGTCCACTATCAGCAGTATTCTCTCGTAACTCCAGTATTTCTTCTTCAATGCTTCCACTGATCCTTCTAAAACGAGTTTTCCATGGTTTAGTAGTCCTATTCTGCTACACATTTCTTCGATTTCGTAGAGGTTGTGGGATGCCCACATAATGGTTTTCTCCCTAAAATCTTCTCTTATAAGTTTTTTGATCTCATAGGAGGTAATAGGATCTACACCTGTTAGTGGTTCATCTAGCAGCAGTATAGGTGGGTCGTTTAGCAATGCTATCGCAAATGCAAGTTTGTGTTTCATACCTGTGGAGTAACGCATTACAAGTTTGTTTTCCCATTTTTTAAGATCAAAAAGCTCTGTCAGGTAGTCTATTCTTTCTTGTGGATGCCAAATATTTTTTAGTTTTGCAAAAAATTCAAGGTTTTGCCGGCCTGTTAGACGCCAATATAGAGATCTTGTGAATTCACCAGCGAGTACTCCTAGTATCCTTTTTATCTTGTTTCCCTCTCTGACAACATCGTATCCATCTATAGTAATGCTGCCCTTATCGGGTATAATAAGAGTGGAAAGCATTTTGATAACCGTGGTTTTTCCTGCTCCTGTTGGTCCTATTAGACCGAATACCTCGTGTTTTTTTATGCTGAGATTGAGATTATCAACAGCTGTTATATACTCTCCCTTTGTTTTGTATTGTTTAGTCACATTTTTTATTGATATGATCTCGTTCATATGCTATGATCCAGCTGTGCTCGACAACCCTTTTTTATCTGTTATCTACACAGTATTATAAAAACTATGATACTTTGTTCAAAAACCCATTTTTTTCTCTTTTTTTTGCATATTTTTTTGTAATGGCTTAAAAATCATTTTTTTAGTATGAAAAAAGTGCATTCCAAATGCAAAATATTGTAATTGATGCTCTATCTCACATATTTTTTTTAGCAGAACTGAGTTGATTACTGTGATCCTAAATTTTTTTGATTTCACTCCCTATTTATTTTTATTGAGAAAAAACCAGATTTTTTTATTGTAGTTTAGTTGAAAAAAAACATTTTTATTGATAAAAGGGATGAGGGGATGGGGAGATAAATAAAAGATTTTTCTGAAAGGGTAAATGATATAAAAATGGGTTGTGATTTAACAAATGAATGAGAATATATCTGATGTAAATCCCTATAATGGTCTGCCTGATGTAATAAAGGATTTTAGACTACCTGACAAAATAGTGATCTATGATAGTACGCTCCGTGATGGCGAGCAGATGCCAGGTGTTTCTTTCTCCTCTGATCAAAAGATATCTATAGCTAGAAAGCTGGATGAGATAGGCATACCTGAGATAGAAGCAGGTTTTCCAGCAGTGTCCAAAAATGAGCTTAGAACAGTCAAAAAAATTGTTAGAGAAGGCCTGGATGCGAGGATTCTTGTTCTTTCACGTCTGAAAAAGGAGGATATAGATGCAGCTATTGAGTCAGAGGCTGATCTGATATTGTTGTTTATAGCCTCATCACCATTGCATTTAAAATATAAGCTACATATGACTGAAGAGGAAGTTAAAGAAAAAATAGTGGAATCTATACAGTATGTTAGAGATCATGGTATAATTCCTAGTTTTAGCACAGAGGACAGTACGAGAACGCCAATAGCTTTTTTAAGGGAGCTTGTAAAGCTGGCATATGAGGCAGGTGCAAGGCGTATAGGGTTTACTGATACTGTTGGATGTGCAACGCCTCAAACAATAAAATACATTTTTTCCGCTATGAGAAAAACTGTTCCTACACCTTTTTCTGCTCATCTACACAATGATTTCGGCTTGGCATTGATAAATGCCCTGACTGCATTATGCTCTGGTGCAACCCATGTTTGTGCCACGATTAATGGATGGGGGGAACGAGCAGGAAATGTTTCATTAGAACAACTGATAATGGCTCTAAAAGTTTTGTACAATAGGGATCTTGGTATCGACACTACAAAACTATGTGAGCTCTCAGAAATGATTTCTAGATTTACTGGAATACCAGTTCCAAAAACACAGCCTATAGTTGGATATAACGCATTTACACATGAATCAGGTATACATGCTGCTGCTGTTTTAGAAAACCCTAGAACCTATGAGCCTATATCACCTGAACTAGTAGGAAACAAAAGAAGGATAGTTCTTGGAAAACACAGTGGAAAACATATAATAAAGAGGAGACTAGATGAGATAGGTTTCAAGACAGATGAAAAAACCATCAACGACATTGTTTCTAGGATAAAAATAATGGGAGAAAAAAACGGTTCCGTCTCAGAAGAAGAATTCATCAACATGATAAAAACATACAAATAAAAAAAGAGAATGCAGGAGAGTGTTTATACTATCGGTATAGACAAGTTTTTTCGAGCCTACTATGTATGGCCCAATTTCCCCTCCATATCTATGTCTGGAGGCAGATGCAGCCTAAGATGTAAACATTGTAATCACACCTACCTACATAATATGCTCTATGCAACCAGACCGGAACAGCTTCTCAGAACATGTAAAAAATTCACTGAAAACGGTGCCATAGGCTTTCTGCTAAGCGGCGGATGCAACAAAAAAGGAGAGATGTTAAACCTAAGAAAGCTACTCCCAGTGATCAAAAAAATAAAAAGAGAAACCAATCTGATCATCAAACTTCATACAGGTCTCGTCAACCAGGATCTTGCAGAAAGCATAGTAGATGCAGGCATAGACATTGCATCTGTTGAAGTAGTAGGATCAAATAAGACCATCAAAAACATTTTTAATTTTGATGCAACAACCGAAGCCTATGCAGAAACATTGGCAAACCTGCAATCAGCAGGCATGCCATTTATCGTTCCACACATCTGCATAGGACTCCACTACGGCAGACTAAACGGAGAATTCAATGCACTCAGAATGATAAAAGAAAACTGCGACCCCTCCTCCCTAGTAATGATAGTGTTCAGACCAACACCAGGAACACCGTTAGAACACACCGTAGCACCCCATCCAAACGATGTATCAACCACTATAAAAAAAGCAAAAAAACTTTTCCCCACCAAAGACATCGCACTTGGCTGCATAAGACCACGTACAAAACATCTGAGAGAAAAGATAGAACTGGCTGCCCTACAAGCCGGTGTTACCAGGATGGAAATACCATCAAAAAACACGTTGGAAGAAGCCAGAAAAATGGGGTACACCATCAAAAGAATAGAGGCCTGCTGCGCCCTACCTAAGGAACTAGAAAAAACACTGACAAATAAAAAGATGAGCAAATGAAAACAAATTTTTTTTCTTTATACACCAAGTGTTACCCGCAGCAGATCACGCATACCCGGTGACAAACCAAGAATCACAACACCTATCTTAATAAGACCAATAAGAACCATATGATGTCTCAACTCCTCCCTATACAATACATCAAGGACATAGACAATCAGTATTACCAAAACAAACTTTACTATAGGAAACAAAGGCCCCCATATACCCATTAAAACATCAGAAGCAGGATGCTTCTCCAAATACATGGGAAGACCCATATTAAAAGGATCATAAATACTAACATAG
The DNA here is from genome assembly GCA_003649715.1 of Thermoplasmata archaeon. Lineage (GTDB taxonomy): Archaea > Thermoplasmatota > E2 > DHVEG-1 > DHVEG-1 > B82-G9. Next base: position 3,790 of record QMSS01000036.1, on the reverse strand, counting down.
CTAGTAACACCATCAAGCAAATGACCAAAAAGCATAGACATATTCAAAGGCTCCATATAAACAGCAAACCTACTATCATCCCCAAGTCTCCTAGCCACTAAATAAACCACACATGTAATAAGACTAACCAGTCCTACAACCACCACAAACACATCAAAACGTACACCAGACGAAAAACCCCATCTAAACCCTAGAATCCATCGGCCAACCAGATACAACCCAGGAAACAAAAAAAGTAAACCACCTGAAAACAGAACAGTGTTAACCGTCAAAAACCCATGCTTCATCCACCTACATAAAACAGGTATAACAGCTAAAAATGACAAAAACAAGAACACAATAGGATGAATAACATATAGAAAACAGCCCCATCCTAAAAACCATAATATAATGTAAAAAACATCTGTAAACACAAACAAAAAAACGATAGAGATCAAACAATTTTTATCCCAGTTTCTCCTCTTAGAGATATTCTCAGCATAATATCCTATCATGAGAAAAAAAAGAGCATACAGCGCTATCTGGACATAGATAAAGGGGGATATAAACCAATAAACAAAGGGTTCCTTGAAATATCCCGTGTCCTCCAGCACCCTACCCACAGGTCCAAATAAGATATAAGGCATCAATGCCCCGCAGAATCTCCAATCAACAACTATCCTCAGTCTTCTAAGAAGCCTATAGATACCATATAGAGAAAAAACAAGTATTACCCCATATGTTATCTCCGACACAACTGTATATCCCTCATATGCATAGATGCCATTAAGAGAAACAGGATGATCCAATGCATCCGCTACCACAGGACCCCAATAATACTTCCATATCCATTGATCATAAAATACATGCGGCATCAACAAAAAACCCAGTATCAAAACAAATACAGAGAAGAGCACAGCCATTATTGCTATACTAATCAATACAATCCTTCTATCCATCTCTGCTATGACGTCCCACCTTCCTTTTCTCTTTTTCCCATATTTCTTTGACGTAGGCTGCATACCCCCTTGGGTTCAAAAGAAAAAAATAATATATTAAACCCGCGGTTTACCACTGTGACTATGGAACGATTCACAAAGTTTAAATCAATGATATTCCCAAGAGAAGTAATTGTTGGACATAACACTACTGAGCACGTTGTAGGGCTTTGTCAAAGGGTAGTTGATGGTACTAATGCGTTGGTTGTGACAGATAAAAACACTAAAAAAATATCTGGAGACAGAATAGCTAGCTTACTCTCAAACGCTGGTTATAATGTAAAAAACATAACACTTCATGTTCCAATTGTTAAAAAAAACATATCCGTAGTATGGCCAACTGCTAAGGAGGTAAACACTGTTGCTAGATATGCAGAAAAGAACAATGTTGATTTTCTCATAGGAGTAGGCGGTGGAAGTATCATCGATGTCACAAAACTTGTATCATTTGAACTCTCTAAACCTTTTATCAGCACACCAACATGCGCATCTCATGATGGCATAGCATCTCCCCGCGCCTCACTGAAGGATAAAAAAAAGGGATCCATTTCTAAAACCGCTGTTTCTCCACTTGCTGTATTGGCAGATACAACTGTTATATCTAAGGCACCATATAGAATGCTTGCATCAGGCTGTGCAGATGTTATATCCAATTTATCAGCTGTTAAAGATTGGGAGCTAGCTCATAGACTAAAAAATGAGGAGTTTAGCACATTTGCGGCATCACTCTCACAAACAGCAGCTAAACTACTACTTGACAAGGCTGAGGACATACGATCGGGTCTCGAAGAAGCAGTCTGGCAGGCTGTTAAATGCATGATAGTCTCTGGAGTGGCAATGAGTGTAGCAGGCACCACCAGACCAGCCTCCGGTGCAGAACACATGTTTTCTCATATGCTTGACCGAATAGCCCCAGGAAGGGCAATGCATGGTGAACAATGTGGTGTAGGTGCTATCATGATGATGTATCTGCATGGGGGAAACTGGCAGGAGATAAGAGATGCGTTAAAGGCTATTGGTGCGCCTACAACTGCCAAGGAGCTTGGGATACCAAAGAAAAAAATCATAGAGGCACTCATTCATTCTCAGGAAATAAGACCAGATAGATATACCATACTAGGAGAACAAGGTCTTACAAAAGAGGCTGCAAAAAAACTTGCTAAGATAACAGGTGTGATATAAAAATGCCGCTTATAACTCTGATAGGAGAATGCTTAGCAAAAGAAGGTAAAAGATTTATATACTTTGGTCCCAACAATGAATGCAGAAACTGTAAACTAAAAACAGTTTGTTTTAATCTCAAACTTGGGAGAGAATACGAAATAATAAAGGTTAGGGACAAACAACATAGTTGCAGTCTACACTATGGAAACGTGGTGGTAGTAGAAGTAAGAGAGATGCCGATTATAGCTGCTGTGGATCAAAAATATTCTGAAGGCGCCCGTGTAAGAGTTAACAAAATAGGATGTAGAAACATAGGATGTGGGAATTATGAGATATGTAACACCTTGGCCATACAAAATGAAAAAATGTATACGATAAAAAAGGTCTATGAAAAAATGAAATGCCCTGCGGGTCATAGATTGAACAAGGTGGAGCTATCGGATCAGTGACATACAACATTATATATTAGTCCATCTCTCCCTGTAAAACCTCCTATACTTCCACTAGGATCAGTAACAATTTTTTTCCAGTTTTCATCATCATAATTAGGAGTGGAAGTTTTGTTAGTTACATAGGCTACACCAATACAGATTATTGAGGTGCCAGTAACTCCGCAGTTCCACACCTCACCTACAATCCTTACCATTTCCCCATTTTTTCTACCGATGTCTGCACCATCACATACTATATACAATGTTTTATGTCCTTTTTTCACAAATCTCTCCCCCATTGTTTTACTACTCTCGTTTATATCTACACTGCCATGTAATGTATTTCTAATGATTTCCTCGGTTTGTTTCAATAATTCTTCTTCGTCCATTAGAACTAAAGTTTTTATAGTGGTCACAGTCAGAAATGCAGGGTATCTACCAGTTATCTCATATGTTATACTGCTACATCTATCTAGTCCAAAAAATTGTATGCTGCTGCTACGTAACGCTAGATTTTCATGCCATCCATTGGTCAGCACATCATCTGGTACATATGCACTTTTTAAGCCGGTACAGCCTGATAAAATAAGTAGTGTTATTATACCTACAGATATTATGAATAATCTAATGTGTGTCTGATTTTGTTTTTTCTTAACCCGTTCTTTTCTTATCACCCTACTATACACACCTTAGTTTCTCTGCAATTTCATCCTGTTAATCTTCCAATATAGTTTAAAAGGTTTTGGGGGTAAAAAGTTTATTTTGAGCTTTTGAGGTAATCAATTTTATTGGATTTTTCAGGTAGTTACATAGATGTTTGTTTGATTAGATGCTTTTTTGGAGGAGTAACACTATGGAATCTTTTTTGGATGTCAGACCAATAATGTCCCTACCTTTTTCCTTCTATTTTTTTATATTTCCGCTTCTTTTTTGAGTAGTTTTGCCTTGTCAGTTTTTTCCCATGTGAAATCCGGGTCTTCTCTGCCGAAATGTCCATATGCTGCAGTTTTTTTGTATATAGGTCTTCTCAGGTCGAGTGTTTCAATTATTTCACCGGGTTTAAGAGGAAAAAATTTTCTTATCAGATCCTCTATTTTATCTATTGTAATTTTGTTGGTTCCAAAGCAGTCTATATTAATTGATACTGGTTCTGCGATTCCAATGGCATATGCAAGTTGGATTTCACATTTGTCTGCTATTCCTGATGCTACAATGTTT
>QMSS01000035.1 GCA_003649715.1 Thermoplasmata archaeon | reverse complement strand
GCATTAACATACATTACTCCATTTTTCAACGGTGAATAGATACAAAATAAACATTGAATAATTTCAATTACTGAAGCATTTGTTAAAAAAATTCTATAAAATCAGAATTTTTCAACAGCCTATATGAAATTGTGTAAATGAAAAAATATTTCATGGCAGACATTTATACCAACAGGATTTTAAGAGTGATGTAAATATGGTAGAAAAATTAGTGCAGCATACACATTGTCAGATATGCGGGAAGGCTATACCCATCAAAGAAACATTTTGTTCACAGGAATGCAGACAAAAATATCAAGCCATGCTCAAAAAAAGAAAGATGCTTGTATACATAATGTATGCAGCGATTTTCTTCATGATACTTATACTAATCATATCATCCATGACATAAAAAAACAAATTTTTTCTCTCATTATTTTTTCCTTTTGTATGTACAAAAAAACCTGCTTTTTTTATTCTCTAAAAGAAAGCCATCTCCACATTTCTCCTGGTAAATATTCACAGAAAAAAATGGTTTAATGGATATTGGGGGGAAGATTTAAATTCACTCCGCTGCTTCTCGTATAGTTCCTTTATGTTGGACATTATCTCAGCTCTAGTGGTTCTTGCAGCGATAATGATATTAGGCTTTGTAGGCAATTTTATCTTCAACCGAACGCAGATACCAAGTATTGTCTGGCTACTAATCTTTGGTTTGATCATTGGAATTGTTTTTAATGTCCGTAATCTCGACCCTACTCTTCTGATGAGTATATCAAAGTTTTTTGCAGCAGTCGCTATAGTAATAATACTCTTCGATGGTGGCATCAACACTGATTTATATCAGCTTTTTAAGGGGGCGCCAAGAGGCCTACTACTCTCAGTTACCGCATTCAGTCTAAGTGTCCTTTTAACAACATTGATCGTGGTTTTACTCTCAGCAGCAGGAATAGTAGATATGCCTATGGAAAACAGTGTAACCACTGGATTGGTACTTGGTGCAATTGTTGGTGGAACCAGTAGTCCCATTGTTATACCTCTGGCGAATAGGTTACAGAATCTTCAGGAAAGAACAAAAATGGTTCTATCTATAGAGAGTATAATCACTGATCCTCTCTGCATAGTGGTGGTTCTAGCAGCGGTTTACATGATAAACTTCAGTGGTGGACTAAATATATGGGTAGGTGTAAAAAATCTGGCAAGTACATTTTCAGTCGGTGCGGTAACAGGTTTTATCCTAGGACTGTTATGGCTGCCAGTAATGTACAAGATGCGGAGAGAACAATTCTCCTACATATTGACACTAGCAGTTGTCTTCCTGGTATACTCATTAACGACACTACTAGTTGGTGTTGAAACAGGTGGAGAAGGAGCTGGAGCTATTTCCTGTCTTATATTCGGACTCGTGCTAGGTAATGGAAAAAAGATTCTAAAAATACTCGAATACAGCGGCAAAAAATTTGAGATGGATCCAGAAACCAAACATTTCCACTCACTTACATCTTTTGTAATACGAACATTCTTTTTTGTATACCTCGGAATGATGGTAGGTTTTCAAAACATAGGATTCATATTTATAGGAATAGCCATACTGATGGCACTACTGGCAGCTCGATACATCTCTATACTAATATCAACTTACCATGGTGGTTTCGAGAAAGATGATAGACAAACAATGATTGTCATGATGCCACGTGGATTAGCAGCAGCTCTACTAGCACTAAACTTTGGGCCATCATTGGCCAAGAAACTAATACCTAATATGAATAGTTTTTTTGAGGACATAACATTTGTCATCATCCTAGGAACAGCCATAATATGTACAGCAGGTGTATCAATGATAGTTCACTATGAAAACAAAAAGCATTCATTAAACCCTGAATAAACAATTTTAGATTAGAACAATATAGGAAAACATAGCTCTAACCAAAAGAATAGGAGGAGAAAGGACGATTTTTTTATTCTCCTAGTTCCTCCTGCAGATCAATAACCATCTCTGTAAGTACATCCTCAAATATCTGGTGACGATATTCCTTGACTGAGCCATTAGCAAGATGAGCCCTTGCAACAAAATCTCGCCCATCTTTTATAATCTCAATGTGACAAACAGTTTCCATGATGGCTCTCCCTTACATTCAGAGTTTTGTAACCCGAATTAGTCAACCATATTTATATTTTTTTGTAGAAAGGAAGGATATACCGTATATATCTCGAAATTGCTTTCTCCTGGAGAAATAAATAGCCGATTTAACTTTTATGAGGAAGGTAAACCAGTGTAAGATATGCTGGGATTAAGGAAAGTGAACAAGGAAGAATGAGCCGTTTACGTTATATCAAAACTACGAGATGCCGCGCCAAGAAGTGTAAAAGAGCTCTACAGGATATATAGGGAGAGAGGTTAGTGTCCGTATCCAAATAAACCCAAGTAGAAAGCTTGTACCTATATCAGACAGAGAAAGAAGAACTATAAACAGAGATAAAAAAATCATCCAGTCTGTACAGTAACACTAGAAATACTGGATAAAAGGGGGGAAACCGCACACCTAAATAATACATAGAATCCTCAAAAGGTAGAAACTGATGAGGTATGAAACTAAAAAAACAGAAATGTAGGAAATGGAATATGCATGGCAAACTCGAAATACCTGTAGAAACTTAACTCTGGATTTGTACTCCAAATTTTTAGTTTATATACAACTCTGGAATTAGATGTTTACTATGACTGTGATTTAGAGCTTATATTATGTATGGTTCCTTTGCTGGATGTAGATCAAATTCTATTTTAGGTACAATGTAGAATAATCTCCCTACTATTATTTTTGGAAAGGGAATATTGATCCAGTCATCCCAGTAGTTTTGCATCCAATAATTAAAAGTTGGCTTTGGTGGAAGCATAACGATGTTAAACGAAGCATGTCTGGTGTTGTTTATAAAATTGTTTTCAGTTATTCTGTTTTTTCTTGATGAGGTGTACAGGTATATTCCATATTTGCTGTTCTCTGCAATATTGTTTTTTGAAATAGTAGCAGTTGAACTCATAATAAACATTCCATATTTGTTGTTTGTAATGTTGTTTTCTGAAATTATGAAATTACAAGAATCTTCTGTCTCTATCCCAAATTCATTATTGCTGATCGTATTTCGAGTAATAATAGTGTTGTTATATTCTGATAGTAGCTTATAGAGCGAGATTCCTCTTACATTGTGCATAATTACATTATCTGTTATAATATTGTTATGCGCCCATTCTATCGATATGCCAAAAGAGTTGTTTAAGATAATATTCTTAGTTATGATGATATTATTTAAGTCAATTCCACATAGAATTATGCCGCCACCGGAATTATTGATAATGGTGTTGTTAGATATGATAGATCCCGGTGATATATCGCAACCTGAAATTACTATTCCCCACCCGTCATGTGTTATTATATTATCACAGATTGTAAAAGGATAACTAGAGGAAGATACGGATATTCCTCCATATAATGAATGCTGAGTTCCGCCACCATTCTGTATGGTGAAACCACGCAATGTTATGCCAGGACTATGCTGTGTTGATATACGGATAATAGTTCCACTTCCATCGCCATTGATAATAGTTGTTTCTTTGTTTTCCCCTAACAGATTTATGGATTTCTGTATATATAATTTCTCGTTATATGGTGAAGAATCATCATATACAAAGATTGTGTCGCCATCGTTGGCGTTGTCTATAGCATCTTGAATACTGCTATAGTTTCCAGGTCCACTGCCACCAACATATAATGTGGTGCCGTTGTATGTCAGGCTATTTAACTCATTGTTTTTAAAAACATTACATTCTATCGAGCTAGATATTGGCATGCTAGCAATAGTTAACATTATGCATATTAAAATTTTAATTCCTATTTTTTCCAATTTTTAGCCCCCTTCTTCTAATTTCAACTTAACAACTTAATATACTATAAATAATATATAATAGTATATAAATATTGTGGTTTTTATGACCTTGTTGTGGTTTTTATGACCTTGCGCACAAATTAAAAAAGAAAGTTTTGGGGATAATTTTTTTGAGGATAAAAAGGCAAGAAAAAACTATATTGGAAGAAAATATTCCCTGAAGAAGATTTGAAAAATAAAAAATGTGGTTTATACAAAAAATCGTTTGTCTGGACCTACGGGAGGATGATTAGATTTGGAAAAAATAAGGAAGGCAGCTGTAGCAGGACAGTTTTATCCCGGTGATGAGAACACCTTGAAAAAACAGATAATAGAATGTTTTCTAAGCCCGAGAGGACCAGGTAGTCTGCCAAAAGAAAATCTACATGGGAAAAGAGGAATACATGGTGTTATTGTTCCACATGCAGGATACATCTACTCTGGAGCCATAGCGGCACATGCATATCATAGCCTTGCAGAGGATGGTTTTGCAGAAACATTTATCATAGTAGGCCCAAACCATACCGGAATGGGATCAGGTGTCTCAATAGTGACAGATGGAACATGGGAGACACCACTAGGGATGGTACAAGTAAATAAAACAATGGCGGAGCAGATGTGGAAAGGTATAATAGACAGAGATGAGGATGCACATATGTATGAGCATAGCATAGAGGTGCAACTGCCTTTCCTGCAATTCATTGCATCTAAAAAATTTGATTTCATACCAATCTGCATGGCCATGCAGGACTATGAAACATCCAAGGAGATTGGTGAAATCATTGCAGATACCATAAAAAAAACAGATAAACATGTTGTTGTCATAGCAAGCAGCGACTTCTCGCATGTAGGTTTCAACTACATGAGCATGCCACCTAGAGATATGAGGGTAGATAAGTATGCAGAAAAACAGGATGAAATGGCTATAGAGGAGATCATAAAAATGGATCCACAGTCCTTGATCAACACAGTGCAAAGTAAAAACATTACTATGTGTGGATATGGACCTGTGGCGGCAATGCTCACTGCTGCAAAAAAACTAGGAGCAAAAAAAGCAGAGCTCCTAAGATACAGTACCTCATATGAAGTACATCCTGGAAGCTCCTGTGTCGGATATGCTGCGATAACAGTCCAATAAAAAAACAACCAATGATCTATATCGAAATTAAATAAGGAAGTAAATAAAGAAGGGGTTGAGGAGACAAATCAAACTATGAGAAAACAACAAATTGTACAGGACATTCAGCTTAAAAAAAACACAACATGCAATGAACTGATAAAACAGATGTACATATCCGGTGGTTTCACTGCGAAAAAAATCGCAGAGGCAGTAAACATACTAGAAAAAATGATCAAAGATGGGGAATGTACCAGGATATTATCATTCCCAGCATGCATCTGCGCAACAGGAACACGTGGAATCATAAAAGAACTACTGAAAAAAAAACTCTTCGACCTAGTTATTACCACCACAGGAACAATCGACCATGACCTAGCAAGAATCTGGAAAAACTACCTACATGGCTCCTTCATGGTAGACGACATAGAGCTACATAAAAAAGGAATCAACAGACTAGGAAACATATTCATACCAAATGAATGCTATGGAGAAATACTTGAAAAAAAACTACAGCCAATAATAAACGAGTTATACAACATAAAAAACAAATGGTCCACCAAGGAGCTTATATGGATGCTGGGAAAAAAAATCGAAAAAGAAAAAAAAGCCAGAGAATCAATAATATACTGGGCATGGAAAAACAAGATACCAATATACATACCAGGTATAACAGATGGAGCATTCGGCTCACAACTATGGATGCACTATCAGGAGCATAGAGACATCACAGTAGACCTGCTAAAAGACGAACAAGAAATATCAGACACCATATTCAACGCAAAAAAAACTGGGGCACTAATCATAGGAGGAGGAATCTCCAAACATCACACAATATGGTGGAGTCAATTCAAAAATGGATTAGACTACGCAGTATACATAACAACGGCAGTAGAATATGATGGAAGTCTAAGCGGAGCACAAACAAGAGAGGCCATATCATGGGGTAAAATAAAAGAAAAATCATACAACATAACAGTAGAAGGAGATGCAACAGCACTGCTACCCTTGATAGCTAATGCACTGATAGAAAGAATAATATAGAGAAAACCAAGGTTGAAGCTACTGACAACAAAAAAAATATTTGATAAGATATTGATACAAAATCTGAGCTGAGGGGGGAGGCAAAAATTGATTCCAAAAAAACATTACACACAATTTTGGGACAAAAAAGACTCAATGACAAAACACAACAAACACAGCATTCTCATAGCTCTTATCAACACAACACTGTTTCTACTGGCAATAAACCTACTGTCAAACAACCTAGGCATGATAATAGACAACACCGCAGTACTACTACTAACAACATATCTACTACTAGCCACAATAATTTTTAACATACCAGCAAAAAAAATAATACTCCCAATACTTTTAATCTTAAAAAAGACAGAGAAAAAAAAACATAAGAAACAGCATACTGCATCTCAAACAGCAATTGGAACAACCATCATAATCATATCATTCTTCATACTGCTCACAGCAAAAACACAAATACTACAAATATCTACCATACCACTATTAATCCTAGGATTAAATCTACTACTCCATGGAATACAAATAGAGAGAAAGGAACTACATATACTACTAGCTACGACATTAACATACACATTGGTCTACACACTAACGCAAACCATACCACCAATATGGCATTTCACACAGTATCTCTCCATCTCATCCTCCATCATGGTTGGAATAGTGATAAACAGACCTCTGCTGCTGGGATCATCAGCCAGCGGACTATGGATATTAATAGTCTTCCTAATACAATGCATCACCATCTTCTACATGACATATGAGAAAAAAAAACCATCATGGTCCTATATAATCAGATTCCTCTCAATCCTATTCTCTTTAGTCATACTCTGGATGTCATATATCGCTCTATCGACCATGCCTGAACTTGGACTAAAAAATATCTTTATCAACCCGCATTATATCCTATTCATATTTTTACTAATACCTAGCCTGATATATTTAGCAAAAAGCATAGAGGAAAGCAGCCTAAGAGAAACACCGCATTTTATGCTGAACCTACAGAACATAAAACCACAAACAATCCTTAGAAACATGCTAACATGGACCTTAATTCTCTTCTTTGTATCCATTCTTCTTCTAACCCTTTTCCTCCCAGCAGAACAAGAACACAATAATTCTGGAAAAAAAATACTATTCTATGGGGAAAACATGCTAGGAACCTGGGACCTGCCATGCTATGGAAAATATGGTAGAGAATCATCTGGAATGTTTGGCCTACTACCTGTGTATCTAAACAAATCTGGATACAACGTTGAGATAATGGTAGAAAACAAAACAATGTTTCTCCTCAAAAATCAGCCTGAATATGAAAACATAACCAGGTATGTAAATATAACAGACTACATCACACTACTAGAATGTTCCGAGGTAAAAACAGATGTTTTAAAAGATGTTGATGTCTTTATAGTCGTAAACCTGAACACATCCTTCTCACAGACTGAAAAAAAGGCTATAATATATTTTATAGAACAAGGCGGGTCACTGCTTGTTATGGGTGACCACACCAACGTAGGAGGTATACAGAAACCATTAAATGATCTACTACAACCATTTGGAATAAGATATAAATTCGATTCAGCTTTGCCACTCCACACACAAAATAGATGGATACCCTGCTACCATCTACCGCATAATCCTGTAATATACAACATAGACAGCATGGATGAGATACAGATCAGCGTTGGTGCATCATTAGACACCAACTGGTTTGTCTCACCAACCATAATTGGTAGATATGGTTTTTCTGACAAGGGCAACCCATTGAACTCTGAGATGGCATACCTAGGTGACTATGAATACAACCCAGGTGAACATCTTGGAGACATAATACTCGCTGCTACCGCATATCATGGGAAGGGACGAGTTCTAGTGTTTGGTGACACATCGCCATTCCAAAACACAGCAATACCATACTCGTATCCCCTCATAGACAATGTCTTCATCTGGCTTACTAGTCAAAAAACAGGTACTATGAAACACATACAAAACATTATATCCCTATCTCTGCTCAGCATAATATTAATCCTGCATATAGTATCTCCTAGAAAAAACAAAACAAAAAAATCACCATACCCTGTTTTGCCTCTTTTCTCTATAATACTCATTGTTGCTATGACAACATCCACGGCTATTAACTCTGTTACAACAAAAAATAATGTACCGGAATTAGATGACAACATTGTTTACATAGATGTCTCACATGGTGAACGTTTCAACCTGCAATTCTTCACAGATGACTCACTCAGCGGGTTGATGCTAAACCTGATGAGAAACAACTACCTACCACTCCTCCTCCGAGAGCTTTCATGGAACAAAATAAGTAATGCAAATATGCTGATTTTTAATGCACCAACAAAATCATTTACATCCACTGAAATAGATCTTATAAAACAATACATGGAGAAGGGCGGCATTGTTATACTCAGTGCAGGATATGAAGACAAATACCCCTTATTCCCTCTACTACAAAACCTGCAGCTCGACATACAAGACATACCACTTGGACCTGTGCCATATGTTGAATCCAACACTGAGGAGTTTGAGGACAAACCAAGGTTTGTAGATAGCTGGCCGATAATATATGATGAAAAAAACAATGCATATAGATCATTCTACAACTTCACCCTCTCATACTGGGATCAAACATATCATCTCATGGTGTTTGTCAAACATGGGAAAGGTGGTTTACTTCTGATAAGCGACAGCCAGTTTCTGCTAGACAAAAACATTGAATCAATATATGATTACTGGCCTGGAAACATAGTTTTTTTGAAACATATACTTGATGAACTCAAACAAGAAACAGGGGGATCATAAAATTATTTCGACAACAACGAATAGGCTTAGGCTTTTATGGCTTGGATTACTGTTTCTCTCCATCAGCTGGCTTTTTTTCATACCCATATTCACCCCAGCTGATCTGGAAAAGGGTGTAATATTCCTGATCATCGGCATTCTATGTAGCATAACTGGCATCTGGAAAACCCCGGTTGCTCAGATCGCAAAAAAATATTATCTCATGGCAGTATCCATACTACTGTTTTCAATACTTGTTGTCAACACTCCATACAACATCGGACTAATCATACTAGCAGTAGGAGTAGCTGCTCAGTTTATCATATCATATGCAGGGAAATATGAAGATCCCTCCTATATGGGTGCTATACCACAGGGGTTGCTACTGAGTGGTCTGATACTAATTATGCAGACAGTCTTATTTCCCTTCTACACAATATTTGTGTCGCACGGTCATAGAGCAGATTTTTTTTCACCACTACTATCCGCTGCAGCCAATCTTTTTGGGTTTAAAACCTCTGTAAACAATGGAATAGTCTTTGTTCAAACATTCCAGCAGATATATCCATTGTCTACAACATGGGAAAAACTTGGTTTGTATCCCTGGCTCAACATCATACTGGGAGCAACTCTACTCATCCTTCTAATGGAGAAAAAAAGAAAAACTCTCTATCTACTCTCTCTCCTACTAGTAGGCATCATATACCTACTGGTTAGATACATCATCTTTATCCCCCTATATATCAATGTTGTGGATCTACAAGTATTCTACAATCCATTTTGTTTATTCCTCAGCTTTCTACCATTCACATTGCTGCTGATGAAACTATTTCCCATCAGAGACCTAAGGATAAATCTGAAATGTTTCACAAACTTCAATATAAATAAAAAACATGTTTTATCTACAATCACAACATTCATATTCATATTCTCCTTGATAGGTGCTTTTCTATTCCAAGACCCGGGTGTCGAAAAAAGAGGCAGAATTCTAATAGATGAGATGCATAGCGAATGGGAAAACACTACAAGACCACTCGACAAGGAATGGTATGGAGTGCTCTCCACATACAACTATTACTCCTGGGCTGAATGGCTAGATCATTACTACTCTGTGGATATAAATCTTAACAGTACATTGAACACAGACCTACTTAGCAGATACGACATCCTTGTTCTTAAATGCCCGACAAACAGCTACTCCGATGAAGAAATAAAATCAGTTATCCAGTTTGTTAAAAACGGCGGTGGACTATATCTAATCGGAGATCATACAAATGTTTTCGGAATAAACACATTTCTAAACCAGATATCGGAACATTTTGGAATAAGATTCAAAACAGATGCCACCTATGAGCTGGGAACCGGTGGATTATCGGTTTACAAGCCAGATTCTTTACTTCCTCATCCCATTGTGCAGCACATAAAACAATTTAGTTTCATGACATCATGCACCCTACAGGTGCCTCTTACATCTGAAAACATCATCATCGGTAATAGACTAATCAGCGAACCAGGAACATACTCAACTGAAAACTTTTTCAGAGAGTCAGTGAGCTCACCTGACTCAGAATATGGTCTATTCATACAAGCAGCTGCAGTAAAACATGGAAAAGGACGAGTAGTAGCATTTACAGACAGCACATGCTTCTCCAGCTTCTGCATATTCACAGATGGATACCAAAAATTCAACCTAGCCACCATGGAATATCTAAACAGAATCAACAAATACTCCTACATAAACAACCTCTTCATCCTAATAGCAGCTGTAGCGCTTCCCATATCAGTATACATGCTAAAAAAAGAAAAAAACAGAGAGATGGTACTATTCCTTCTACTAACAGCAGGGCTGCTATCCTTCTCCATAGCAACACCCATTTTCCACAATATAAACAAAACCAGCTACCCACTGCCAGAGATCAAGACAGACTATATAAACATCTGTTTTGAACAAGAACATTCAGATTTCAAAATACTGCTAACACCAAGCCTTGGATTCTATAACCAAAAAAAATGCTATGGAACCTTCTTCGTATGGACACAACGCATTGGATGTGTACCATCATTAGAAAAAACATTAAAAAATGCCCTCAAGGGAGACATAGTTGTTATAATCAATCCTATAAAAAACTTCAGCCATGAAGAAATAAAACACATAACAGAATATGTTGAAAGAGGGGGACAAATTTTGCTGATGGACAGTATCCTAAACAAGGATTCAACTGCAAATAATCTACTACAAAACTTTGGCCTATGGATAAAAACACAATCATCAGACCACAATGTAACATACAAAACCGACATCATCTCAGAAAACACAACCACAGAAGAGAAGACATCACCAAACAATATTATCCCACTAAACAACGCAACAATTGGAAACATCACCATACCTCATCTATCCATACTAGGTGGAGATCAAACCTATAAAACCGAAAACAATGAAACCGTCGTAGCCACTAAAAAACTGGGGAAAGGAAAAATAGTTGTCATGGTGGACTCCTACACCTTCACAGACTATGTCATGGGAAATGTTTTCACAGAACCGACATCCTACCAGAGAAAAATATACAACACTGAATTCTACATCTTCGAAAAACTGCTATTAAAAAACAGCTAGAAACATCTCATCTCAATCCCCCCATCTCCTTTATCTTAACTAACAAATCTGATAGACACATTGGGGGTATACCAATTTACACGCAACTGACTTTATATTACATTTCATCATTGTACCACCTACTTTCAACCATTTTTTCATACAATACATTTATATAACAAAACATGTATAAAGAATATATGGGGGAATTTGGTGGTTTTTTATGCGTAAGGGTGTGTTGTTTGGTTGTGTTTTTGTAGTGTTTGTTGTTGTGTTGGCGTCTTCGGTTGTGTCTGTTGTTGGTTCTGGTGTTTCTGGTGGTAG